>JBEVXT010000034.1:0-27971 GCA_040505955.1 Sedimenticola sp.
CATCTGGGAGGATGAGCTGGAACGTCGCTCAATCTCTCTCAGCTTCTCAAGCTCTTTCTCTCGATTATAGAATTCCATCGACAGCCTCAGTAATCCACATTACTACAACGCACGTTACTGTAACATAAGATTCTATAGCTCAGCCTGCTTTTTCTCTACACCCCCTGCCCCCTCTGTCAGGATAGTTGTCACCCCGAAGAGAAGAGCGTGTTATTGATCAGAACCAGCTAAATGGTGGCCCCAATAATGTCAGAGCCCTAAAATCCGGATCTCGTCGACCGATGAAAAAACACGATCATGTGTTACCAGTGCAGAGGAACTGCTGTGGATTGCCGTGGCAACCTGGATAGCATCCGGCAGCTTCAAACGATAGCGTGCTCTGATCCTTGCCGCCATGAATGAAAGCTCAGAATCCATTTCTTGTATCTGCCAGTGGGCGCTGGATGTCAGTGCCCGGTAATAACGGTCAGCCAGAATTTCATTTCCATGCCTCAGTGGTCCAGCAAGCACTTCAGCAAGGGTAACAACCGAAACAATCCCGCGTAATTCACCCGCCTCGATCCGTTCGAACAATGGCTGATATTGCTTTGAAAATTGTGGATGCCCCTCAAGCAGATAGATGATGGGTGCTGTATCGACCGTAACCCTCGCGCCTACCGGCAAAACCGAAAGATCGATCATTCCCATTCATCCCTGTACCCGCGAATTGTTTCAGTGACCTCCGGACCCCACAAACCTGGACCTGTACTCCAAAGTGAGAGCAATCCACCACCTACCCCCGGATCTACCCGTTGGTCCAGTGGAACCAGCGCTGCGTAGGGTACGCCCCGCTTTTTGATGATGGATGACTCGCCCGCATGCGCACGATCCAACAGCTCTGGCAACCTCTTTCGGGCAGCTTCCGCACCAATTTCCAACATAGCCACATCCCCTTCAATCAATACAGTACGTACTGTACAGCGGAGGTTGTATTGAAGCAAGAGGCAAGCACAGACTGACAGCACCATCCCGGCTGGTTGGCCTTGAGTTGAGGGTTACTTCTCTACACCTCCTGTAACTCACGCGCCCCAGCCCCCAACCTTGAAGCGTAACGCCAGCCCCCGATAGCCCATACAGCACCGCACCGCCCAGGCATATCGACCAATCTGACACCTCAGCAAAGACGGCTCTGGCTACTCATGGCATGGATTCAGTACAGTAAAAAAAGGGTAGCGTCCCCTTTTCCCCTGTCATCACCCCCTCCCTCGCTTTCGATCCACCTCTTCATATCGCTTCACCACCCGGCTGACCGTCGACCGACCCACACCGAAATAATCGCCAATCGCTTGCATACTGTAGCCACCGCTTCTATAAGCGGCCACTATGGCAAAATCCCGCTCTGGATACTCCGCGGCATAGACCTCCAACGGTCGTGCAGGCATGCGCCTTTGCTTTATCGGGATTTCCCGCAACTGCTGAGAGACCGGCCCGATCTTCCTCTGCATCTCCTCGACGAACCGCTCGGACCCCAGATAGATCTGTCCGCAAAGATTCTCCCAGGGTGAAGGCACCGACATACCCTGCTGCACAAACCGGACAAAACCCTCCACGGCATCTTGACGTTCTGTACCAAAACGCGACAGAACCCAATCGGTCATCAGAAATTTAGGGATAGCCTCCAGCCCAATAGTCGCCCGATAGCTGCTCCATGGCCAACCGGACACTTCCCAAACCATACCCGCCCGTACCGGATTGAGAACGATATATCGGGTCAGCTCAACCAGATAGGCCTCCTTCTCCACGAGGATACCCTTGTAACGGCCCTGGAACAGATGCCCTACCCGCTTTCGGGAGCGGTTGATATATTGCGTGTAGACGCCATTCAACTGACGCATCCCTTTCGAAAGATTGCCTTCCAGGGTCTCCACCAGCAAGTGGTAATGATTATCCATAAGGCAGTGGACATGGCAGTGCCAATTAAACCTATCGCACACCGCCCCGAATATATCCAGCCATGCACTCCGGTCTGCATCCGAGAAAAAAATGGCTCGCCTCTCGTTGCCACGAGCCGTCACATGATAAAGGGCGCCAGCAAACTCCAGTCGTAAGGGACGAGCCATCAGCTTAACCCCACAATTAGGTACAGTTTAATGATGCTGACAACCATTTCCAATTCCAGACGGCGGCATTCCCGCTACCAACGCCTTACCTGGAAACCCTCCGGTGTAGTCAACTTAAAGATCTCGTCATGAATAGAAGCCGTCAAGAACCCCGCATTACGGGCTTCCTCCTCAACACCGCGATCCCAATCTACTCCGGCCAAAACGCCAACCAAGGACTTATCCTTGTGCTCTGGAAAAAAAATCACGAAAACACTCAAGGATTTTGCGTAATTGATCAACCGCCTCTACCTTCACCCGGCTCTTCACTTCAACTACCATCGTTGAATTAATCTCACCATTGGCGTATGCCAGCACGTCGATCTCAATATTTTCACCACCCTTGCGAGTCCTCACCCTAGGCATCACCGTTGTCATGCCAAATTGCTCCGAGAGAATCCGCTCCATCGAAGGCAACGCCATCCCCTCGGTGAAATAGCCAAACTTATCACCCAGGCCACCAATCTGCCGACCTAGCTCCTTAATCATTTTATTCGTTTCGCGGTTCATCTCACTGATTTCACGACGCGTCTCCTGAAATTCACGATCCGACTCTTTGAACCTCCGGTCTGTCTCTTTGAACTTATGGCCTGTCTCTTTGAATAGAGACAATACCTCTTCAAATGTTACAGCAGCCATCGCATGTTCCTCGAAATATCAATCCTGGCCAAATTATAGCAGAAACCCCTTGGCGGGCAATGGGAGACCTGGCCCCACCTTTTTCTTCTGCCAACGTCTGCGCCGTTCCCTCTGGCTAACTCCGGTTTTGAGCAGACGCTCTGGTTGGGAACATTGGGTCGTGGGGTGTGGGGTGAATAGATCGTTACAAGCCGCACAGTGTCTTTGGCACATGCCGCACCTCCAGCAAAAAGTACTTTCTTGCTGAAGCGTGGGTTCTTATGGAGGGCTATGCCAATACGTGCGGCTTCTCTGGGTGTGGCGCGAGGAAAATGGCAGGATTAAGTGATGAAAACCTGTAATCCAGGTGGGTCCGTTTTGGTGAGCTAGGGTGGGGCAATTCTTGTGATCGTTGAGGCATTCCCGCTACCAACGCCTTACCTGGAAATCCTCCGGTGTAGTCAACTTAAAGATCTCGTCATGAATAGAAGCCGTCAAGAACCCCGCATTACGGGCTTCCTCCTCAACACCGCGATCCCAATCTACTCCGGCCAAAACGCCAACCAAGGACTTATCCTTGTGCTCTGGAAAAAAAATCACGAAAACACTCAAGGATTTTGCGTAATTGATCAACCGCCTCTACCTTCACCCGGCTCTTCACTTCAACTACCATCGTTGAATTAATCTCACCATTGGCGTATGCCAGCACGTCGATCTCAATATTTTCACCACCCTTGCGAGTCCTCACCCTAGGCATCACCGTTGTCATGCCAAATTGCTCCGAGAGAATCCGCTCCATCGAAGGCAACGCCATCCCCTCGGTGAAATAGCCAAACTTATCACCCAGGCCACCAATCTGCCGACCTAGCTCCTTAATCATTTTATTCGTTTCGCGGTTCATCTCACTGATTTCACGACGCGTCTCCTGAAATTCACGATCCGACTCTTTGAACCTCCGGTCTGTCTCTTTGAACTTATGGCCTGTCTCTTTGAATAGAGACAATACCTCTTCAAATGTTACAGCAGCCATCGCATGTTCCTCGAAATATCAATCCTGGCCAAATTATAGCAGAAACCCCTTGGAGGGCAATGGGAGACCTGGCCCCACCTTTTTCTCTGTGTCGGATTCTTGGGGAGGAGGACAACAAGGACGGTGAACGTTTAGAAACAGATCAATTACGGAGTGTACACGTATCGGCTGCACTCCAGATTTGACTGTAGCTCTCTAATGTGACACTCCATCTCTTCTAACGACCTTCAAAAAAGTTAGCCACAGAATCTTCAGATCAAACCAAAATGACCGCCGGTGCAAATACTCAACATCCAACAGTACTTTTTGCTGGATCGGCAGCTCATCCCGTCCATTTACCTGCGCCCAACCAGTTAACCCAGGCACTAGCTGATCTACTCCTTTTTCTAAACGCAGAGCAATCAGATCATCTTGATTAAACAGCGCCGGTCTTGGCCCGACAAAACTCATATCCCCTTTCAGGATGCTCCACAATTGTGGTAACTCATCCAGGCTGGTCTTGCGAATAAAGCCGCCAATCAGTGTCAGATAGGCTTCCGGATCATCCAACAGATGGGTAGCAACCGCGGGGGTATTCAGTCGCATGGTACGAAACTTAGGCATTCTGAAGATAACATTGTTGCGCCCTACCCGGTCCGACCAGTAGAGCGCAGGGCCTGTCGAGGTCAACCGAACCAGCAGTGTTACCAGCACAATCGGTAACAGCAAGATAATGGCCGCAACAAAGGCTAAAATCAGATCAAACGATCTTTTCATGGCTACATAGTTGACACGAACTACCTACCTTGTATTTTATGGGCAAGATAGTAGTCTACTGCCTCCTTTACGCCATCTTTTGGGAACTGCACAGTTTTCCAACCAAGTATTTTCGCCGTTTCACCTCCATCAACCAAAAGTTGCGTGGAGAGTTTTTGAACATCTTTAGACCTCCCAAACAGAAACGCTACCATCTCAAGAAATGGAACAGGCACTGGTAACAGAGTAATCTTTTTTCCCATCTGATCAGCAATCAAACGAACAAGATCCGCTGTTGACCAATCAGATCCGTCGGATACTACAAATTTAGAAAAACGTGGTAATGGTGTTGAAATACATTGTACAAGTAGAGAAGATAAGTTCGCTACAGAAATCAAGCTTTTTCTAACTTTCATAGATCCAAACGGTAACGGCAGGCCCAAATCAACCAAGCGCAACAATCGATGAAAGTTACCTGGTGCACCTGGACCATATACAAGTGGAGGGCGCACAATGGCAACTTCCAAGGCAGTCGAGTCTGATATTTCTTGTAACCCTATTTCTGCCTCCATTTTTGATACTGCATAAGCCTCTTGCGGGTTATACGGTGACCGGTTATCAAAGAAACCACTTTCTAAAGTTGAATTTCCTAAAACACCAATACTACTGACATACACAAAACGCTTAATATTTAATTCAGACGCCATTTGAGCAAGACGTAAAGTTAAATCACTGTTAACTTTCCCATACAACTCTAAAGGGCTTCGAGAAGACTCGTTAATCACATGAGCCCGCGCAGCAAGATGAATAACATAATCTATTCCTTGCAAGATTTCAGACCAATCAGATATTTCAACGAGGTCACCCAGCAAACAACACTCAATATTCTTATGACCGCAAAAGTCGCTTTTAGAACGAACAGCAAGACGGACATGGTGCTTTTCACTCAATAAAAAAGGGATAAGATTAGTACCGATATATCCGTTTCCACCTGTCAAGAGAACATTAGCCATAAGACATTTATTATAACTGATATTTAAATAGAGTTGCTAAACGATTAAATCAGAGGCCAGGAAATACTTTGGATTATGAAGCGCCTGCTGATAGGCTGCAGGAAATTAGTTACTGCAATCAGTTGAACTCCCAATAACTATCTTGAAAAAACGACGCCATCAAAACCCACATAGCTGCTCAAAACGTTCATTTATGACTTTCCAGTCATGATTACACTTAACATACTCCATCCCATTATTACTTAACATACCAGACATTATTTCATCATTTAATAACTTGACAACACTATAACTAAAGTCTAGCGCTTTATCAGCAACAATTATTTCAACCCCCTGCAAAGCATCAATATCACCTAAACCAAAAGTTGTTGTCACAACTGGCACACCACACGCCATAGCCTCTAATATTTTATTTTGCATTCCAGACCCAGTTTGCATAGGCGCTATTGAAACTGTCGCCGTATTTAATATATCAGACATTGATAACACGGCACCGGTAACTATTATTTTTTCATCGTTACTAGAAATATTGATTATAGATTTCACGGGATTCCTGCCGGAAATAATGAACTTTACATCATTGCAAGCACTTTTAACATAGTCCCAGCAATTATCAACAAACCACTGAACCGCATTGATATTAGGGTAGTAATCCATATTCCCAGTAAAAATCAATATCGGATCTTTGTTTTTGATTGGTTTTTTATTAAATACACTCCTATCGACACCGAGCGGCAAAACGTGTACGTTATTTGAACCTATATATTCCTTGTCTATTTTTGACACTACAAATGAAACACGCGACTCTTCAGCTGCATTATATTCATACCTCTTAACCCTTTCAGCCTCGTAATTTATAAAATATTTCCTCCATAAACCTGCCTCATTGGCCCTCTTAACAAAATTAAGGGACATCGAGTCAACCATATCAACACATATTCTTCCATTATATTTTTTTATATTAGGCAGCACCCGTATCATTACAGAATATATAACATCAGGCGCAAAACACTGCTGACGTCGTTCAAATGTATCTTTGAATTCTTTTGACTCAAAAAACGCACACTGAAAAGACATTTGTTTATCGAATATCGCAGATATAATATTGAAAAATGCGACCCACAACCTCCACCGCACAAAGTAAACAACAACCCCCATATCCTCTAACTTGGTTTTTGCAGCAGCATGCTGCGCATTGCTATTATCACCAAAACATATTAACTCTATAGAATGCTTACGTGCTAAATGCATCACTCTATAGTAAGAAAGTAATTGTTCGCCTTTTTGACATGCTGCAGGCACTCTACTAGTAACCATTATAATCTTCATACGCTCTACCAAACAACAACCGACTAAAGCCGGCGATTTAAACCTCATGAAGGAAAATTAATTATTCTGAGACAGAGTAAATTCAAGGCTCATATCTTGACATATTATTTATCGCACAAACCTCTAACACTGAGAATCAAAAACATCCTCATATACTTTCAGAGTTAAGCTTCCTTGCCTTTCCGTATTGAATCTCTTAGCGTAAACAGCTGAATCATACGTATTACTTTGTAAAATATTGTTTGAATAAATAACCGCCTCTTTCAAAGCTTTAATTTGCATATTACAATCTTTAGGGTCATATAATATTGCATTACCGCAGGTAATTTCTGGGATTGCTCCCCTGTTTGCTGCAACAACTATTGCCCCTCGTGCCATACCTTCAATAACTGGCAGAGAAAAACTTTCATATAACGACGGAATTAGTACAATCTTTGCTTTATTGTAGTAATCCAACATCAATTCTGATCCTACAGTGCCGATAACTTCAACAGGAATATCGGACGCCACACTGCTCACACCAATAATTTGTATTTTCCACCCAATTATATATTTTTTTATTTTATTTAGACATTGCAAGCAATATTTTAGATTTTTTTGAGGGGAGTCTCCAGACACAATAAGAATATTATTTTTCTTGACACTATAATCCACATCTGACAAATAGGACCTACTAATACTATTGTAGGTTATATGAACCTTCTTCTTACTGATCATTAATTCACTTACAATATCGTTCTTAGCAAACTTAGACACTGTTATAACTGCTTGTGAATATTTGGCAATTTTTGGAGTATTATATCTCCTATATATTTTTCCAATTTTTTGATAGAGGTTTTTTGGGTCGGGCATCAAAATATTCTGTTTAAAATAAGATACATCATGTATTGTAACTATTGTCTTTATATTCAGAATCCTTGGTAATAACACCCCCCCTGTATTACCAGTATAATGAATCATTTTCGCCCCGTTGATCCATGCTACCAACGGTAATATCACATATTCCCAAATTGGCTGATTAATATACACAAACTTCTTAATATAGAAATTATTACCAGTTTCAATAAGTCGTCCTTTTGAAACACCAGCCGGGCATATTAATAATATTCTGTATTGATGATGAGCACTGGATATACCTAGCACCAGATTTGAAATATATGTTGAAATACCTCTATTATTCAACAACCCACTACCATCAATAGCTATTGTTTTCCTTATTCGAGACATTATTGTTTGGCTCTTCCCCTGATCGATTGGGTGACTGCCATCTAACCACCTCGTCGGGATAAAGACCCAAGCCTCCAAGGTAGTGGTAGATTGCATTGGAAACACGTTCTTTGGTTGCGGAAACCTCTGCTGCGAATCTTGATCATCTTTAACCGGCTATTGAGAGCGTCTGCCAGACCAATAGCGTCCTTCAGAACAATCACACTCATACTATCCACAGGTACTCCTTGATCGTCCTGGCTTCTTTTTTGACGAGGCACAGCTGTATTCTTACCGCCCAGGAGAGCCACCGCCTCCAGCCCTTCTCTGCCTAGGTTTTGCTAACGTAGCACCATAACGACAACCCCTGCTCCTTAATCGCCAAGGCCCTGGCGGTCTTTAACGCACTCTCCCGTAGGCTCCTGAAGTCTCACCACTGTTTGGCGCGTATGTTCTGAGTATTGTATTGCCAACTGTACTTACTTCCCTTGAGATCATCACGGCCTTCTGCCATTAGCGCCTTATGCCCCTGCCGACGGACCGGCATCGACAGCATCTACGAAATACTTAGCCACATAGAATTTGTCAAAGGCAATCTTCTCTTCAGCATCAAGCATGTACTCCAGTGTGGCATTGAACGCTGCCAACATGTTCATTGAGACGTTTTTAATCGCTTCCTTTTGTTCGTCAATCAGACTGGCGCACTAAGCCTTGAGATTGCTCTTTTACGGTCTTCCGCCACATGCGACACTGGCCCGAGACAACCGTTATGTAGTCATGGCGCTTATGGAAGGTGGTCTCATCTACCCCAATATGCTTCGGCTCAATGGCGACACTGCGCTGCAATCCCGTTTAATTGCTAGCTGCATGATTCTGTCTATCGCATTCCTGCTGAGCTTGAGATACCGTGACACCGCCAGCATCGAGACCTCCTTTAGCCTGTCTAACTCCAGCGCCTTAAATAGCGCCGTAAATCCCGACTCCGACTCCATCCACGGCACCTTGACCGTAACCACGTCGTATTCTTTACACTGAATCCATGGCACATCTGCCACCAGGATCATCTTGTATTGGCACGCATCCAGATGCAGCTGCTCACGTCGACGCTTGTTGCACCAAGAACCTGGTGCATCATAGGTCAGGCAGACCAGCTCTGTACCAGAGCTCTTGCCCTACGAACACCCTAACCTCACCAGCTGACAATGTCATTATCAACATCATCCACCTGCCAGAGTCTACAGATACGCAATATCTGCGGGTGTAAAGATCTTTGCATCCCATTAGTCAATAACTCTAACCTACCCACCAATCACGGGAAGATTCTATTGTTTTATAGGATGCTCTGTTCGTCTTGGATTTAAGAACCCAATAAACAATAGAAAGAACAATACTGGCCCATAAAATAAACTTAAACATAACGACACCATTCTAATGGGTGACAGTTTTTTTGTAATTATAAAATATAAAATAATAAAGAAATGTATCGGAGCAAAGAATCCCCACACCTTTCCGTAAAGTGAATAAGAAGGATCATAATTACCTGTAAAAAAGTATCCGCAGCACCAACTAGTCAAGGGATTAGCTAATGATATAAGCCGATCAGATCCGAATTGTTGCTCAGCCATCAAAAAACCATTGATATCAAGCGACATTATATGGGGAAGTGCAGAGACCATAAAAACATTAATTCTTGAAATACCACTTTCAAAGTTAGGCAGGTAAAAAATAATACCTGTAATAGCCAAGAAAGCTACAAGGAGCATCGATCTTATTCCGTAAAACTCGATATCTCTGAAAAATATAACTCGATAAATAAACTGGAAAGATAGTAAAAATGAAATCGTTACTATCGCAGACAACGAAGATGTTAAGAAAATACCAGCAATATATACAAGCAGTCTATTTAACTCAATGCTGCCACGAACCCACCAAGAAAACATAAAAAAAGATATTAATAATGCGCCCATGTATGCTGGCTCTGGCGCGATACCCCTTACACCCCCAGTTCTAAGGTCAACGCCAGGCATATTTCTTTGCGTAATAGAATTTGTTATTCCTTCCATATACTCTGGAAATAGTTTTTGACACAGCATAAAGAGAACAACTAAGATCGTGTATTTAAATATTTTATTTTCAACAAACTTCAATTTATGCATAGGGATCTTTGCGAATAAAAACAAAGAAAGAACGACAGTAAATATTTGAGACGCATCAGATGCTGTCTTTAACTTAAACCCAAACAAAATCGCAGTTGCAAATACACCAAAAATAAGCAGCATAGACGTAAGACACAACGTGAGAGCATACCTGTCCTTTATTGAAGTTATTAATATAACCAATAGATACCATGGCATGATCTCATGACGCCCAACTAGGCTAAAGGGGATAAAAGGATAAAAGATTGCAATAGCTAATATAGTAGTCAAATAAGCGTCAGATCGAGACTGACCCACCAAAAGGTTGCTATAATTAGAGAGATGGTGCGCTGCCACTGTTTGAGCCATGGCACTAATGAATAAGCTTTCTAAATACTTTTAAAAAGCCAACAATGAACACATTTAATGGCACTTTCCTGTAAACATCAATCATTTTATACCGTAGTGCGCAAGAAGCCCACACGAGATAATACTGCTCATAAACTGACAACTCAATTAACAAGACAGAATCAATAGATTGCTTTATTCTGGATCTAAACTCACGCAGGAAGGATTTAGATATTATATTCCCTTGATAGCGCATCAACTTATATTTTGACTTACTAAATGAATCTCCTGTATCCCTATAAGAAAAAATAAACTCACTTACATTTCCAAAAGCACATCCAGCCTTAATTAAGTTAACCCATAAAGCATAATCTTCCACAGCACTATTCTCATTAACATCGTAAGTAATTACATCGAGAATTTCCTTTCTAATCATCACAGACCCATGAGCAAATGGCACAGTGTAAGAAATGTTCAACAAGATATTATCTTCGGTGGTAGGGACAATAACTGCATCAGTATACTTACCGCCTCCATTGATAATAAAATAATGTCCTCCGCAAATATCCAAACTTTCATTTTCCATAAGAGCAATTTGCTCATGAAAACGCGTGGGCAAGGATATATCATCAGCGTCCATTCGCGCTATATATTTTCCTTTAGCTAACCTAATACCCTCATTCAAGCTGAATATTAATCCTCTATTTTCTCGGCTAACTATTGACACCCTACTATCTTTATAACTCTTTAGTATTTCTAAACTCTTATCAGTAGATCCATCATCTATAACTATTAATTCAAAGTTTTTATGCGTTTGATTCAATACTGACTCTAAAGCCTCTTTCAAGTACTTTTGACCATTATAAACAGGCATAACGACTGATATCAGTATTTCATCATAAACCAAATCAATCACCTTTTATATAAAATAATATTTTCTTCACAACTGGAAATACCCCTATATACTTCAAAAAAGCAACAGCTCTACTTCTCGACCTAACTTGCCAGTAAAATATAGCTTGCTTTATTTTACTAAAATATTCTTTCAGTACATCCCCCTCTATCAATGCCTCCATCATTTTGATGTCATTTACATCCTTCACTTCATTCCTGTTTTTTTTCATATTATAAACACAGGAAAATGACATGAATTTTATACCATAAAAATAAAAATACATCTCAGGATTATATATAAGCTCATGTTTATTCTCCGGGTAATGCCTTAACTCATCATCATGAAGATTTATAGATTCATATATTGTGTCTACCTCATTATTGCTACATAATAGGTCAATATCACGCGCCTCTCTCAACCCATATACAGACAACACCATACTAGAATCTACTATAAAATCCTTATGGCTCAGGTTATTTTTTAACGCAAAAGAATTTATTTTGCCTATACTTGCATGGGTTGACATGTACTTATTTGGACTAGAGTAATTCAACATATGAATACTATTATCATTAAAAATGACACTAGAAACTCTAACAGCCTCGCGTTTATTATCTGTTATATGAATCGAGTGCTTACCAACCTGAAATATATCCCTAACTCTTCTCTTAATATTTAGCACGTCTCTTAAATTATCAGCCTGAAAAGCAATCACCCTTACAGGTCCAAATGTCTTAAAACACTCTACCAACTTATCTTTTGATCCTCTAAAGTCATTTTCCACCGTACCAAGCCACTTTTCGCCATGATAAATTTGTGATATTAAATTATGTGCTCCATTGCTATTTAGTTTGACTTCCTTTCTATACACCACGTTGGTTATTATTTTATCTATTTCCTTATCATGCCCAACTGCAGTAGGCCATATTATGGCTATATATACATCATCTGCATACTCTACAAACTTCGAAGCTGCTACATCTAAATATTTTTTTGGTACGTTTCTTTTGTAAAAGAAATTATAGTCATAGATATGGTCATTTGTCTCTAAGCGCGTACAATCTACTTTCTTACCTAATACAATAGCGCTTGCAACCCTATGAGAACCATTTGCTATTGACCCATTTTTTGATAATGGCACAATAGATTTTTTGTTATCGAATCCATTATCATTAATGTCTTTAAAAACATCTTCAAACTCAAGGCAATATTTTTCTATGCTATTTTTTCTGGCATTGCCAGGCTCTATAAATTCTCCAAGACTAAATGCTCTAATATGCTCTCTATATATATCTTTTGCGAACTTGACTTCGTAGCCCATCATTTCTAATAAAATTAATTTAAAAGACAAATCGAATCTATTATATGTTAGCAACTCACTACTTTTTATTTTTTCCACTTGATAGTCTTGATTTGTGAGGTCCACATAAAAATGGGGCTCTATTAAATTCATTATTTGCTGACGATTTAGTTTCATTGGAATGGGGAAGCTATTTATACGTCAATCAATAACGCAGTACTTTCTGTATTATTTTTTTGGCGAACCGATATTTATATATTTTACCCTTCAGAAAAACCGATATAGAATTATAAATAACACGATCCAGTAAATTATTAGCTAGCCCAACCATTGATCGCGCATTTGTCACAACACAAAATTGTTTTACGTGTAACGCCCTGCCAGTAACGAATGATTTAATTAGAACAAATACCATATTTAATTTATTAGACACTGGCGTAAAGAATATTACTGAGTCTAGGCTAACAAACGGTACTCTCTGAAGAATAGCTACTCCATTCTCTATTCTGTCAAAATATATTAAATCAATCTTTTTTTGGTCAGAGGATATAGACTTAGCAATTTTTATAATATTCAATACTTGTGGATCTATAACACTTGATGATGAAGGAAAATATGAAACCCTAGAATCATCTTTCAATCTTAATAAAACATCAGAGTGCATCATGCTTCCATGATCACCGACCCCATTACTGTTGAAATCATCCATTAAACTATTGAACAACTCACTGTAGAGGGTAGAATAATCTAAATTATCTCTAACTTTATTATAAATATTTTTCGAAATCTGGATCCTCTCACTCTCATGCTTTGCATAATAATTGACTTTTTTAACAAGATCTCTTGTGTTTTCATACATCACAATATCAACACCGTCAGTCAATCCATAATCCTCAATCAGTCCTTTATAAAGCGTGACTACAGGCATACGTGCAACCCTAACTGCCTCCCATATTTTCGTATTCATGTGCAATCCGCCGGTAGCATGATCTTCCAAAAATGCTAAAACCATTTTAGATTGCTTTAGTGTCTCATCGAATTTTTCAGTAGACACAAACCCAAAATAACACCCATCTATGTAGTCATATTTTTTCCATTGCGCGCTACCATATACTGCCAGCCTTATTCCAGAATCTATTAACGCCTTCACCATAGCAGGCCTATTTGCTATTGGCGAACCAATAAGTATGGCATCGTATTTTGTTGTTTGCTGATGATCTAAAAATTCTTTTCCATTTAGATAACAGCTATTAGGTAAATAATATCCTTTAGATAGATCGAAGCTCTCGTAATACTCTATACATGGCTTTACATATGCTACAAATGAATCGAACCACCCAGTAAAGAATCGATACTGATGGTAATTAAATTCGTCATCACCAAAAATACCAGCAACTAATATCCCGTTTTTACGGATATTTGCAATGGTACGAGGCATCAATATTTCTCTGTAATTATCGGCTGTGCCTAGCAGCAATACATCTGGTTTTTTTGCAATAACCATACTTTCAAATATATGATTGATCTTGATCATATTTGTTGTTTGCAAAAATCTTTTCCTGACTTTTGTGTCAGTGGGCATGTATTTGTGCTCACCTAGCAACGCATAAATATCTACAATTTCGCAAGACCATTCAACATTATTAATGGCATGCTTGATAGCTGGAATACGATCTCTAAACCATGGCCTAGATTTATTAGCATCACATGCTAATAAAATATTAATTGTGTTTTTCATACAACTTCTCTGCATCTGTCAACCAAAGATCAAGAAGAAGGAGTTCTTTTTCCTCAACAACACCCATATTGAACAGTCCGTCATAAGCCTTAATCATTGCCTCACTATCCGACAAACCGCTCAAATCTAGGTTAGCAAGATATTCCACGACCGCATTAACTGAAGTATACATTGAAATTTCGCCAACAAAGTCATCATGCAGGTCATGGACATTGCGCTCTTGTACTACGGACGGTGAAGTAAACCCAAGATTTTCGTCATTTTTCCATAACATACGCTGACATACATAACCTCTTAAAATATCTGTATATCTAAAACTTACAGTGCTAGGAAGATACATAAATAAAAATGCACTTTTTTTCCAGAATGTATTCTGTGAATTAAATGGGCAATAGACACCTTCTCCAAGAACAATCTCCCCATCGACAAAGTCAACATCTTCCCCAACAGTTAACCTATAAATCGCATCAACATCCGGATCCTTATCTGCCAATCCCTGCCATACAGCAACACTTGATAAGCAATGTTTATCTACCTCAAATGAGGTGTGATGTTTAATTTTATTTAAAGGATATCCTCTTGGCCACACATGAGAGGTAGTAAATTCATTGTATATATTGTAAAAGCCACTGCCGTTTATCTTCTTTATATAGCGACCTGAGAAATCAATATTAGTTCCCCATCCTTCAATTGGGATATTATCATCATCGGACTCAGCAATGAGTTCTGCTTTATTCTGCATTGCATACAAGTATCCGATATTTTTTCTTGCATAATGATTCTCCGGACACTTCCCACTATACTCAAACCCTAATCCATCCTGGTCATTTATATGAAGAAAAACACCTTTTTTTATTGGCGCCATAGAAGGGCCCTTTCTATCCCCTACGACCACTAACGTCCAACCATCTTGTTCATCAAACAGATCCATTGCTGTTTTTTTATCTTGGATCGTTGTGATCACTATCCACTTATTATTCATTTGCATTGTTATTCCTTAATTGTATTGATTTCAAACGAAAACACGGCTTCATTCCTTCTATTGCGTCTGCTATCAAGTCAATTGTCGCATTTTCTTACGCAGCTTTCTCTACAATTTAGCTCTCTGATCCACCCGAATTATCTGGATTGAGCCACACCTCTTCTACGGACTCCCAGTTCCAGGTCTTGCCACTCCATCGTTCTAGGCTACGTTCCTTTGCCGCCGTGTAGACAGCCTTTCGGTTGACCTGAATTTCCCGTTCCTCCCCACTATAACGTTCAGCTGGCGTGACATACCGAATGCCACTATGTAGATGCTCTTCGTTGTACCCGCGCACAAAGATACGCACCCATCCTCTTACAGCCTCCAGGCTATCAAACGGCTTGTACGGTTAAACCGGCGTGTACTTCAGCGCCCTAAAAAGACTCTCGGATAAGGATTGTCATCGCAAGCCGAAAGTTGGCTTAATGAGGGGACAATAATAAGTCTCTGCAGCGTCGCCAACATGGCGCCCGGAGATCCATTAACCAGGGGAGGCGTATGGCGATCAAGGGGCTACGCAGGATACTCAGCATGCATTCTAGAAATCACATCAAAGGACATACCCGCTACTTCAATAGGAAGCTTACTCCAATCGCCGTATCCACCGTGCCTGGGCGCACTCGGACGAGTCGAGCACTTCTGGAATTACAGTTATCGTGCCTCGGCGGCGAAGAAAACCCTCAAAAACTGAATGGCCGACGCACAGTGAAGCCCTATTATCTCGTTGCGCAGGTTCATTGGTACACTGCAATATTACTTCGACAACATCACTATTTTCATCGACAGAAATCGGACCGATGCCGCTGGTAATGGCCTTAACCGTATTGTCAAAATCGTCAACAATTTGGCTTCTGGATAACTTCACCGACATGATTTACCTGATCGTTGCCGACCTCTATTTCTGGGTCTATCCGGGTTTCCCAAACGTTTTTTTCTGATTTTTCCAGTCATTCGTTCTGCCCAGTGGACGATTGAAAGCAATTATTTCTTTCTTCCTGTTTTTATTGAATAAAATTGTAATTATTGCGCCGCAGGCACTCTCCGTTGGAAGCGGCGCCAGTGCGGTGGAATGTGGGCAAAGGGTGAATTAGTGTGGTCAACCTGTGGGCAACAGGGATGTTGTCCATAGGTTGTCCATACGTTCCGAAGGAAATTCATGCTTTGTCCACATGGAGTCCGCCCACCAGGACTTGGATTCAAGTAAAAACACGGGTCTCATACCCTCTACTTGCTAGCAACAAGATGGAGATGAGACCCATGAGCAACCTAAAGCTGCTATCCGAAATACTACGCCTGACTGGCATGAAAATCACCGATTTTATTTTCAAGAATCGTCACAAAGAGCTCCACTTGACCGTCAAGCCCTACAAGAACGGTTGCCGTTGTCCAGAGTGTGGTCGACGGTGCAAGATTGTGCGCACAGTGACCACGCTTCGCTGCTGGGAGGACCTCACTCTCATGGGCATGAAGGTCTTGCTCTGGTACTCCCCCAAGGAGATCAACTGTCCGACCCATGGACGACTTCAGGAAGAGATCCCCTGGGCAGGGCCGTACTCACGTATCACCTATCGCCTGGAGTGGCGTATCACCGGACTGTGTCAGATTATGACGCAGAAGGCGGCTGCCGAAATCTTAAAGATGGCGAAATCGACCCTCTCAGATCAGTTGCACCGGATCATCAACCGCGTGCGCGATGGGCATAAAATCAGGGGTTTAAAGACGATTGGCGTTGACGAAGCCTCCTACTGCAAGGGCCGCAAATTTGCCACCATCGTCTACGATTTGGATCGCTCCCGCGTCCTGTGGGTGGGCCTGGGCAAAGGCCGCGAGACCATTGACCGATTCTTCAATGAACACCTGAGCAAGGGGCAGCGATCGCGCATCCAGTGGGCCAGTTGTGACATGAGTCAGGCCTATATCGGTGCCATTAAGCATCACTGTCCCACGGCCTCTCTAGTGATCGACCGCTTCCACCTTGTGAAGGCCTTGAATGAGGCTGTCGATGAAGTGCGTAAAGAGGAGTGGCGCACCCTCGACACGGAGGGACGCAAGGTGATCAAAGGGTTGCGCTGGTTGCTGGCCATGCGCTCTGAAAACCGTACCAAGAAGAATACCCGATTTATCAACAGTCTTCGCAATAGCAATCGTCGTATCCATCGTGCATGGGTGCTCAAGGATGAATTTGAACAGTTCTGGAATTACCGTTATCGAGGCTGTGCGGAAAAGTTTCTGAAGCAGTGGATGACTTCCGCGCTACGAAGCCGTATCCCTTCATTGCGCAGGTTCGTCAATACGCTACGAAATCATCTCGATAATGTGCTGACTTTTATTGATCGGAATCTGACCAATGCCGTTGGCGAGGGATTGAACCGGGTCATAAAAATCATCAAGAACAGGGCCTCTGGGTATCGTGGTTTGGATAACTTTGCTGATATGATTTATCTAACCATTGGCGACCTTGATATCCCTGCGCAAATCCCGAGTGATTTGCGTACACTGTGAAAAGGTCAATGAGTATGATAAATAGCCTTCAATATTGTTTTTATGGGGTTGGGAAATCCGGATATAGCCCTATTTCTTGCGTAGATTCCCAGCCATTTGCATACACTGATAGATAGGCAAGAACCCCTATGAATCCGCTGAATCACCGCCATTTATTGTTGATAAACCGGATATAGCATATAGACTCAATACCCTCTACCACTACAGCAATTCCTCTTAACTCTAACCCTTAATCCTTTTGAATTTTATATTATCGAGCAAATTGATATCATTAAATACTTTAAGGTGACTTAATACTGAAACCACTCCTTTTTGACTAGTATCAAGTTCACAAAAATCACCCCTGTTAACATTTATTTCTGTGCTGTAATATCCAATATGCACCACATCAGAATTAAGCATTGTCTCAGTCACTACAATATCCTCAATAATATGCTCTGAATGAAATATTTTTTCCCACCACCTCACCAACATACGCACAACCATTAATGAATATCTATTCTTTGAAAAGAATTTATAAACAATGTTATCTAAATCACCAGACTCTGCACTATTGTGATCTTGATATTTTTCCTCAAAATACGTCCAATGTCTTATAAAGAATTCTGTTCTATACAAAATATTGTTGCATAAGTAATGATATATTTTTCTTTCTTGAGACCTGTGATAATATTTATAGTTATTATATTCATTCAAGTCTTTTTTATTGAAGTCAATTGCAGGATAATACACTGTACTGCCTACAACTTTAAATTCTTGCTCATTAATAATAGGGTATTGAACAACCCCAATCACCCCCTTGTTCCTCAATAGCGCTATATCTTTTTCTATAAACGAAAAATTATCATGAGACAAGTTAATGTAGGCGCAATCCTCCAATAACCTTAATACAAAATCTGTTTTTATTAAATGCAAATACTTCTTGCACCGTTTAAAAGGGTTGACTTCCGCGTCATGAATATATGTTAAATTATTTAGATCACAAAATAATTGTTGGTTTTTTTTTGCCTCATCAGCAGATGATGCATCAATTACGATCACAGGGATGCTTGTACTATTTTCATGATCGAATAGCGTCCTTAATGCCACCTCTATATACTTTCTCCGAATGTCACCGTCAGCAACAAATGTGAAAAATATAGTAAAATTATTATTCATATTATTCCCAATAAGTCACATTTTGGTTAATGCAACTATTAACATCCCTCTTAATTTCACTATTGTACACGCCAGCTTTTAGAATCACTATGGGGTCTTCTACATCTGCGAGAACCTTTGGTGAGGAAACCATCATATCCGTGCCATAGAGTCGTTTTCCCTGTTTGCTTATATCGTTGTCAAGCAAGCAGATAATACGGTCGGTTTTCAATCCGAAACCAATCAGGTACTGGGCAAATACATGGGCACCAAATAAATAGATAGGTTGCTCTGGATCTGTCTGGGCAATTTTGTGATTCAAATCACGGATCAAATTTTCATGATATGTAATATAATCATGGTAGAGTTTTTTATTGTGCTCGTAAAGATCCTCTGGGTGGTCAATGACCTTTGTGTCTTCATCTTTTTCATAGGCGTAGAAAATACTATGGTCATCAAGGAAGTACATTTTCTCAACCTGTCGGAAGCCATGCATTGAGAGCAGGTGTTCCACATAGGGTTCTGTAATAAAGACCGTATGCTCGAAGTTGATGCAGTTGGTGTATTTGTGCTTCAGCATCACCTCCATATTAGGTAGACTGAAGATGAGCTTCTGCCCTTCTTTCAGGAAATTTGCGAGGTGTCGCACGAATTCATCCGGGTAATAGACGTGCTCTAGGACGTGTGAGTGAATAATTGTGTCGATCTCACCATCGAACGTAAAGTTATCATCAAAGAACCCCTTGATAAATTCTGCATTCACACCTTCAACGGGGGATGGATTTGGCTCAAGAATAGTCCATTCAATCGACTCTAATTGCTGATATTCTCGGCTCAGAATTCCGTGTGCACCACCGATTTCCAGAACCGCTTTAGGCGATCGTGTTTGGATGAATTTGGCAAAGGCCTTATGGTGCTGCAACCATAACCCACCAACACATCCTGAACCATGGCCTTGTTGATATACGATATCTAGTGGAAGTACAGGATTGAGCTGAATCATTCCGGATTCCAATGAAATATACCAGCACATATCTTCTTTGAGATCAGTTTCTTCGGGCTCGCCAGTACAGCCTAAAAAGACCGGGAATTGCTCAATGGTATGTAATGGTTTAATTCGTCCGCCAGTGATCACATCGTAATTTCTGTAAATGTATAAAGGGGTAGGCATTGTTAGTTTATCCATTGATATATAGCTCATTCAAAATCGCAGCAATCTCTTCAAGCTTCGGTTCTAAACCTGTATAGCAAAAAAACTGCCTTTGAAACTGATACTTTGCCATTTCAGTCCCAGTAAAGAAATCCTTTCCTGTTTTTTTCGCAGCAGTAATGATCTGCGTATCTGTGGGAGAAACTACAAGATCAAAAACCTTCCTAGCTCGCGCTAAAAGGGTCATCAAGTCCCCTCCAAAAGGAGCGGGCGTAGCATTAATCAAAAGATCATAGTCTGATGGTACATCCTTCAGACTTTCGATCACTTTAGCTCCCTGGCCTTCGCACTTAGCACGTGTTTTTTCTAGATTTCTAGAAATTATGAATAGCTCCTGAATACCTAGTTCATCCAATGCAATTAACAAGGAATCGACCACTGAGCCAGCACCATAGATTATAACATTTTCAATCTTAGCCTTTCCCAAGGTATTGATAGCCCCATAAATATCCGTATTGTGGCCGATGAGACGGCCTGCCTTATTGACAATAGTATTGACAGACTGTGCCCGTTGCGCATAACCACTCAATTCATCTAAGTAAGGGATGACTTGATTCTTCAGCGGCATGGAAACACTACAGCCGAGACAATCCAGCAATCTGACCGAGTTGATCAACTCCTTTGCATCAATGCAGTAGCGTGGAAGGTATACCGCATCAATATCGTAATATCCAAACAGACTGTTATATAGAGTTGCGCCAAAGTTACCCGGCTTCGAAGAACAGGAAAGGTACAGTTGTGTTTTGTTACTAATTTTCACGGCTAATAGGTTTCATTTAGTCGTTTAAACAACAAGAGCTTGCCTAAGGCAAATAGCATTTTGTCAAAGGGGTGGTGATGCAAAGGTGACATATTTAAGTAGATGATGGGAACCAAGAGCCGCACTTTCCTTAAATCCCATCCCTTTTCTTTAACAAAGCTTTCCAAAATAGAAAGGTAATCTGGTCCGCCAAAGCGAGTAGCAAAGTCGAATTCGACTTTCTCATCTTCTTCTGAGTAGGTGAGGAGATTGAGCTTTATGTAGTCATAATTAAGTAAAATCCCACCAGATAGCTTGCCCAGATCATAATAAATGTCGCCAAACTCCACCACACCGCCAAACTCTTGCCGCCAATCGAGCAGAACAAAACCACCCTCAGGAGTAGAGAGGATATTATCAAACTGTAAGTCTCCGTGTATGAAGCTCGGAATACCTTGGTAAAATTCCTCCCAAGGAACTTGGTCAAGCAACTCTTTTAAGGGTGGAACCTTTACACCTCTAATCAGGCTTGGTTCTGGATCGTCGGGATACTTGGTATAATACTTATCCACTCGCTCCTTTGTCTTATCAAAGTAAAACTTCTTGCAAATCGAGGCAATCATTTCTGAATCAGAATCAATCCTTAGCTTCCAAACTTTTTCATCCATGAATTTCAAAAAGGCTTTGAACAGATCTGGCCCATTGTGCGCATACATCGTTGAGCCCGGTATAAAAGGATACGCATAAAACTGACCTTCATACTCTGTTATGGGCGGGAAGACTTCTGGATTCAAGCTTGCCTTTTGTACCCTTCTAGCCGTAACATCCTGATTAGCGAAGAATTTAATCACTTTTTCTCCAGTTATATACAAAAACTCATCGCTCTTGGAGAAATCATAATTCTCATACCTACTGACAGCTTCTTTGTATTTTTCGTGATCACCCAAATCAATCCAATCGATCTCCTTGACCGTCACTTCAGCTTGGTCTACTAGGGCCTGTAAGCCATTAGAGACCTGCACTTCTCCAGCCACAGTTTCTTTATTATTAAGCCCCTGCCAAAAGATCTCATAGTCCTGAATATGACAAAGCCCCACAAAGGCAGCGTGATTTTCAGGATTTACTCTCTGTTTATCCTTGATCGCGACAACCTTACCGGTTTCTAACACAAAATTACAATAAACACTGCTTTTTTCCTCGCTCACACGTGCCACACCAAACCAATTAACGGTTTCGGTGAAAGCCAACTCATTGGTCCAGAGAGTATCGCATGCAACAAAATAAAAGGGTTCCAGCAAGTGCTCACGACAACATGACAAGGAATAGCCAGGACCGGAACCAGGGCCGTCATAGTTATCTACATTAACATAGGTTATCGTCACATCCGGATGTGCAATTTTCAGGTATCCCGTTACCTGCTCCTTCAAGTGACCCAAGGCAACAACATACTCAGTACCAACTGGAAAGCGTTCGATAATATGGGTCAAGATGGCCTTGGACTTAATAGGCAGAATGCCCTTGTTTGCATATGCAGCGTAAGGACCCATGCGTGTCCCCTTGCCAGCGGTGAGAATACAGACCTTAGCCATTGTTGACATGTTCTCCATTGATCCTTCCATCCATCCGCTTAGCATCGTCTTGTAGCCGGATCACATCGTCTAGGTGAGGTGTAGAAACTTCATAAAGCAGAATGTCCGTCTTAGATTCGATCCTATGGATAATGTTTGGGGCAACATCGATGGCTGTCACTGCGGCAATTTCCTTTTGATCGATATTGTCTGCTGTAACCTCTTCATTAAGAATCTTCGCATCCTTTTTATAGTGTAGAATCGCCTCTCCTTCATAAAGCACATTAGTCTCCTGCTTGAAGCGATGATATTGCAGGCTGGTTCTAGTGCTTTGGTTAATCCGGATCTTTTTTAGGCAATACCCTGGATGACTACTACCGTTAACCCAGATTTCAAAACCCCAAGGTTTTCTCACCTTGTAAAGCCGCTCTTCTGGCAAAATCTGAACCCCAGCCTTCAAGCTATCGTGCGCCTCAATGGTACCTGCCACCAAAAAAACTGAGCCTTTGGTTGCCATAACAGTGAGCGGAGTTTTTTCAGCTTGAACCGCATTGAAACACATCAATTCTTTAGGCCCACTACAAGGATAGGAGACACTCAAGCCCGACGCTGTATCGAGCACGAACAACGTAAGAGAACTTAAGTCAGAAAGCATCAATGTTTCATCAGCACCAGCGCGATAGTAATAGTACACATACGGCCCAGTGGCAAGGTCTTGCCTTCCTTCTTGACTTAGATCTAAATGGCGCAGCCTATTCTCTCCAAATATTTCTATATCCATCGTCATCTTTCCTCTTCTTTACCCCATTGTTTTTCGATTACTTGCCAAGCGAGTCTTTGATCAAGTGATACGAAACAGGACACCCAAGCCCCTCTTTCACACTCGACCGTCTATAATCTGTTTGAACTCTGGCCGCCCTGCGCCCGTGTCGCCTAGTAAATGGCTCAACACCGTATTAGGATGCGATCTTTGTTTCCTCTTTGGAGCGTAAGTGCACGTCGGGCAAACAGCCTCAGCTACCTGGGTCGACGACCTTCGCTTCGCTCTTTATGGCGCGCAGCGATAGTTGGTTTCCTTTATATTTTGTACTTTTCATATTCTGGATGGAATTCGAAGAACTGATCATAGAATGACTTAACATACTGCTGCATCGACCATCGACTATTGAACCCGTATTTTCGCTTGAGCCACTGTGTTCCCTCTTCAACATAGAGCTGCAGATTCTCTGCATACGATTCCGTCTTGATGAGATCTAACCTATCCAACAGGTAGGACTCATTCTCTTCGGCGAATACCTCTGTCGTGATTGCAGCAGTCCAATCGTTTGCATACGCCTTGGCAATCAGCTCACTTTCAGAATAATAGCCTCTAAAGTTTTCACCATCGAACAGAAAGTTCATGTAATCCGGTGATTCTGTCTCCTTGATCGTATCCAAGAACTCCCGGCGCAAGAAATATGCGTTATTATGGATAAACCAGAAGTACTTTGTTGGCTCAGCATCCAACAACAAACGTTCACCCCAGCGTTTTGAGCAGGGAGAAATGATGCCAGCCCTAGGATGCATATCGAGCAGTGTAAGTAATGTTTGTACAGTTTGCTGCCCGCGTGGCAGCTCCGTATCGTTTGTGAGCAGAAAGAAAGCATCGTACTTTTCCCAATTGCCCTCTTTCCATAGTTGATGCAACCCATAGTTCATGCCACGCGAATAGCGTAGACCATGCTCACGAGCTTCATCGGTATTTACATACCACGTGCAGTGTTGAGAGAGTAACTGTTCATCAGATCCGGCCTCTAGTACAAAGACGTCTGTATGGTAACTATCATACTGTTTTAGGTGGTTCACCAAGCGATCCGTCGGCTCTGGCAGGTTTCTGTTGAGAATAATAGTGGCTGCCTTCTTCATGCGCTTCGTACCATTCTAAAATTAAGCAGGTATCGCATAATGCTCTGCTTGACACTATTTTTTAGCTCATTTTCCAGCTCAATGCCCTTCTTTTTCAATTCAACTGTTGCACGCTGTTTGATTTCGCAACAGGCCTCAGTCGCAAAGATATAGTGGCCAGCAATAATGGCACGATCTTTGTCCGTTGCTAAGCTATTAGGTAACATCCACTTTTCCCACTTATTTGAGTCAAGCGCTAACTTTAGAAATTCATCCGCAATGGATTGGAGATTGCTTGTTTCCAGCATTTCAACGAGTGCCTTTGTTTCTGCAACTCCGAATTCAGGTGCGACATTTGCGGAATGGATGCCCAGGCGCGGGTGCCACTTGAGCGCCTCATCAGAGAGGTAATCGGTGTTGTGCTGTTTAAGAAAAATGCCGTATTTTCTGCAAATCTCGATCATTTTTGGTACCTGGATCTCTGCAGGTATTTCATCAGCCACACGAACTGGTGTGTCGAATGAGCCAATATTCCTAGTTTCCATAACTCGGGTTCCAGTCTGTATGACGACAAAGGTCGGTTTGGGTAGGTGATTCTTCTTGCAGAAACCCAGCATAGCGTTGAGCGAGTAATCCAACTCATCTAGCGTGTTAGTGCTACCGCTCTGCTCTTCTGTGCCAATCTCGAAGATAATCTCCTGACCTTGTTGTTGTGCGTAGTTCCAGCAATACTCATAAAGCTCAAATGCACGATCAATTATCTCATCAACATTCGGGTGACCAAAGATATCGACACTCGGGTCGATGTGAAGAATCTGAAAACCAGCGTCAATATCCGCCTTATAGGATACCTTGGCAGAATCCATTGCACTACGCAGACTTAACTGCTCTTTTTTTTCCTTGTCGTTCTGCCACGGTCCTCCGTGGTCACGTGCCAGCAACACCTTTCCTTTTTTGTCATTATCGATGACATAACGCGCAAACTCATCGGTTGTCCAGTTATTAACATACCCGCCACCAAATTCTTCAGAGTCTATTTGGCGACGAGATGCAATCAGCATAAGTGGGATTTCGTAGTCATTCGCAAGCTCAATTGTTGCATTAACACAATTCACACTCATCGGCCCAACACCCAATAATGTTGTCCGGTGTCGCTTAAGATAGTTATCCAATCGATACTGTATCATACCGTCCACTCACCCAATTCTAGTTGATCTGCCGGGAGTCGATCTGGATCATATGGAGTAAAAAACTTCTGCATGATGTGTAGACACGCTTCTGCTACTGCACGATCACCACCAGCACGCTCTGTAACATAGTTCGCATGAGACTTTGCCATTCTATCTGCATTTGCAGGTGCTATCGAATATCCCACTTTTTGCATCACATAGTGGTCAAATATTCCATCTCCCATGTAGATGACTTGCGTAGGATCATAACGCTCCTCAATCCATTCAATTCGTTTAATTGTACTTACCAAATCCAAATCAAACCCCATATCTTTATTGATTCTTTTGTGACTAATTGAAAAACCTTTTCTATCGCCAGTAACGAAGCATATATTGACATATGGCTTTAATAGAGCCAGCCCGTCATTGTCATCAGGACCGAAAACTTTCATTGTTTTTCCAGCTTGTGTATATAGAAATTGGCCTGTTGTCATAACACCATCGACATCAAGAATAAAATTTGATAACTGACTCATTGTCATCTCCAGCAAATTCAACTCGTTAGTGCAAATCTACCTGTCGGTAAGCGGCAAAGCTACGCAATATTCTCATAAAATTCTTTACCCATTAGATGTCTCTGCCCATTGAGAATGCGGACAAATTCAACCAAACCTTCACTAATTCTCTTATACGATAAAACGGAGGAGAGAAGGTTAGTGAATCCCTTATGCGTGTATTTCAGCGAGGAGGGAGATGTTGAGTTCATAATAATTGCGCGAAAATATTTTTTGAGCAGAGAAAATAATAAGTCATGATTTACCAACAGGGATAAGCTTACATCATATAATATTTTTGGTTCCTCTGATTAGGTGAGTAATTTTTACCAACCCACTGCTTTGGGGTAGAGCTTCAACTCTCCGAGGTAGAGTTGGATGGCCGTAATAAACCGCTGTTTATTGCGAAATCCTCAGCTACGTACCTTAATCATCTTGATGCAGCTGCCGACTCCTTCAGCGGAGCCATTGCTTACCTTCAGTACAATCGCGTTCAGGATGCCCCACAGGAACGCCTTGATCATCTTGACGGCTTTTTGACGAGGTCCAGCTGTCTTCTTGCAGCCCAGGAGAGCTAGTGCTTCCCGCCTTTCTCTGTCCAGGTCTTGTTATCGTAATGCAATAACAACATCCCCAGCTCCTTAATCGCCAAGGCCCTGGCGGTCTTTAACGTACTCTCCCGCAGGTTCTTGAAGTCCCACCACTGTTTGGCGCTCATGTTCTAAGTATTGTATCGTCAACTGTACTTGCTTCCCTTGATATCATCACGGCCTTCGTCCATTAGCGCCTTATGCTCCAGTGTAACACTGATGAACGTCGCCCATACGTCCATTGAGACGCTTTTAATCGCTGCCTTTTGTTTGTCAGTCAGACCGGCGTACCAAGCCTTGAGATTGACCTTCGCACCATCATCCGTCATATGCAACACATGCCCGACATCCTGATCCTAGACACCCGCTATTTAGTCATGGCGCTTACCGAAGTCTCATCTACCCCAATATGCTTCGGCTCAATGGCGGCGCTGTACTGCAATCAACATTTAACCGCTCGCTGCAGATTCTCAGCTGAGCTTGAACTGCTGTGACACCGCCAGCCTCGCGAGTTCCTTTATCCAGTCATCACCAGCGCCTCAAATAGCGCCGTAACACCCGACTCCGGCAGGTCATGCTTCATTCAAGACTCTTGGGGGGGTTGCGTCAGCCACCAGTCTTCTGGTGTGCGCAAGCACTTCCATTTCAGTAGAAGACTCTGCCTCGCAGGTTGCATTCTCGTTTTCGAATATCAATTGCTGGCGCTCGTAGAAACGTTCAGACTTTAAGCCAAAACGATAGTGAAGGAGGTAGTTGATCTTCTCTTCGAGCGGCTTGATTTGATGGTCTTTGGCTTCGAGAACACAGCGCATTCCATCGTTCTGCACAAGCACATCTTCAATGCTGAAATCTGCGATTAGAACTACTGCATCCATGACGGATATTTTACACATTTCCCCGTATATTCTGTAGCTCATATCACGGCGTTTATCGTTACGGAACGTGGTTTACTTGGCCCTTACAAATTGGCGACCTTTAAGTCCTTGAACTTTAGAAGCCTCCCTATAAGCTTGCTTATGAGCCGTTTTCAAAACTCACGGCGTGTAATGCTGTTTAGAGTGCCGCGCACCCTATTAATGCGATTAATTCCTAGTAACTCATCTACAATT
>JBEVXT010000035.1:0-3784 GCA_040505955.1 Sedimenticola sp.
CCGATATTTCGAAAACGACTTGGAATATCGGGTCGAAGTAAATTGTTTTGGAGAGATTGTCCATTTGCCCATTGCTAGAGTGAGACGTTGTAAAAAAATCGAAATGTGTAACTTGTGCGCGAGCCTGAAACACCATGGGATCTCGGCCACTGTTGGTGACCTTCTATATACTACAGTATTGTAATGCAAAATAAGGTGGGTGGGGTATTTTCTTTTGTCCAAGGTACGATACTTCTACCTGTGTACGAAACCATTGTGCAGTTATTGAAAGGAACTTTCGAAGTTCCCAAGAGGTTGAGAACAAATCAACAGAAGAATGCTGTAATTAAGTATTGGAGATCGAAAAGTGACTTTTCCATTGACTCTAATGATCGCTTGGTATTTATGGGAAAAAACGTTTTGCGACTGTCGGATGTAGAGAAGACTGTACTCGATGAATTCAAAGCTGCTAAAGGGTGCGGAGCACGGGGAATGAAAGGACGGCTACTTGAAAAACATTCAGGGGTTAGCGAGGTTCAAATAATGAATGTGTTGAGAAACAGCGAGTTACACCAGAGAACATTCCCAAAATTTCAAAACAAAGTAATTCCAAAGCCGGTCTCTGCTACACGTGTTGGTGAAAGATGGCAAATAGATCTAGTGGATATGAGAAATGATAAAATTGAGATGAATGGCGTCATTTATCGTTAGATTCTGCAAATTGTGGATGTATATTCACGGTTCATATTACCGAGACCCATCAGAAATAAAAGTTCTGCCGAAGTTGCTTCAGCACTTGAATCAGTGATTATGGAGCACGGTCCACCGACCATAATACAATGTGACAATGGCAAAGAATTTGAAGGGGAAGTCAAATCACTGGTTGACACATCTGGGATAAAACTCATCCATGGTCGCCCGTACCATCCCCAATCTCAGGGAAAGTGCGAGAGAAGCAATCGCACTCTTAAGGCCAAAATAAGGTTTTCAACCAGACGGCGACGGGGCTTCAACTGGGCAAAATCAATTTTGAACGTGGCGAATGCTATAAATACAACACCCAAACGCGTTCTCGGCAACCTCTCGCCTTTCAAAATCTACCATGGTAGGGCTTACGGTCCAAATCGATTATGCACTCGTGACAATCGACGTAAGATTTTCCGACAAGCCGTATCCGACGCAACACAACGTCACAAATGCGAACTGTTACGAGGAGCAAAGGCACCTTCTGTATACGAGAAAGAAGAGGTTGTTCTTCTAAGATACCCTCACATCAAATCAAGAGTCCCGTCGAAAAGATATGTCATTAACGCTAAGGTAGTCGACAGGAACCTCAGCACCAACCGTTATAAAGTTGCTTACACCCGTCCAGACGGACATCTGGAAACGGCGTGGACAGGAGTCGATAATATTACAAGTGTAACTCAGGCGACAGAAATCGGAAAACAGAATGAAATCGGACATAGACTGAAAAGCAAAGGTGACAAGAAAAGAAAGAAAGCACATCGCAAAAGGTATTACGTGCCATTAACACCTGATGATCGGGCGAATGCGTTTGATATATACAATGATGGATCAGTTTGCACTATTTTCAATCCACCTGGTGATGGTAATTGCCAATTCGAAGCTTTATCTCATCAGCTCAGTTACAAGGGCATACACAGGAATTCAGTTACCCTGCGGCAACAGGCAGTGAAGCATATGGAAGAGAATCCCAGTCGCTTTCAACCGTTTGTGACAGAAGACTATGACTCATATCTGTCGTGTATGAAGAATGAAGGCACATACGGAGATCATGTCACGTTACAAGCTCTTGCTGACGTATATAACATGCAGATTTTAGTAGTATCGTCTCAAGGTCCAGAGCATGCTACTTTTGTTGGTACTGACAACTATATCCCAGACATACCATTGCTTGCACTCGGCCACTATCCTGAAGACAATGGCCAACACTATGTTAGTGTGTCAATCACAGAATCAGCTTTGATGAAGATTGTAAAAAATGATGAAGAATTCACTGAAGACAGTGGCGATGGACAAGTGGACAATAACAACGATAAGGAGGGTGATAATTCTACTGATGATGATGATAACGATGACGACGTCGTAGATCACAAGGTCGACGACGACGATGATGATGATGATGATGATGATTGCGACGAGAATGATGCTCACAACAACAATAGTATTTTAAACCGCTTGAGAGAACAAATTTTAATGATGCGGGATCCTCCTGAATTCCTCCCAAAGGAAATTCAGCGTATGATTATACTACAGTGTGTGCGCAGCTCACCTTCTTCCCGCTATATCTTACAGCAGGTTAATCATTTTTTCCGAAACGTAGTAGAGGAAATACCTCAACCAGAAATTCATATTTCTCCACATGTTATGTCGCCAGTGCCAAATCCATGTTCAGTTGCGCGCATGATAAGGCTGTATGGGCGTGGGAGTTCGTTAATAATGGAAGTGAAACGAATAATTTGCCATGCAAGGTGGTGTCATGCTTGGCTCTTTCTGCGGGAAGTCGACCATGATTGGTTTGTAGTGTATAATATTAAATGGAGGCGTCAGTGATTGTACACCCACAAAGTTTGCCGAGCTATATATCGGTTGGTCCAGAAAAAAACATACACACAATTAAAATGTGAATAGCTAATAAATATACTGAAGTGGAAAAGAAACGTTACATGGGATTAATGTCAGATTTATACAACAACGACACGACACAATGACACCGAATTTACAGAGCTCCAAAATAATTCATTTCCCGATAATATGGCAAACTTCCCTAGCTTGATATTGCCAAATGTGCACATGTCCAGTGTTGATGTAAAGTGACCCTCAAAATTAAAAGTTGCAAACGTTTCTATATGTTATGGCGACCGTGTGATCTAATGTATGCTTGACAGCAGTGACACATTGGTTTACAACGGTCTGGATGGTTGTCGGTGTTATGTTCTTCAATGCTGCTATCAGGGGTTGATGCAGTTAATGAATAGTTGCTGATGGTGATGATGATGTTGCTCAAGTACACATTTGGTAATATTAGGCTATACGACTTTGCCATCTGATCAGGAAATGGATTATTTACGGGCCCTGAAAATTTTGTGCGATAGTGATTAATGGTTTTGGAATCAACCTGCCATTTGTCGCATGTAACGTTTCTTTTCCACTTCAGTGTACATTGTGGTATTAACATTGCGCACTTCACATCCCCATCTATTTTAGACATCTGCTGAAAATTTCAGCCAAATCTGTTAAAAAAATGTCGAAAATGACAACAAATTGAAGCTAGAAATGTGGTCTATCGGCACACGAATGCCCCCGCTGACAGACAACCGATTTGGCAGAATTTTTCAGCAAATGTCTAACAAAGGCCTATGATGAAATGTACAAAATAATATGTTAATGCCACTATCTGATTTTTGTTCACATCTTAAGTGTGTATACGTTTTTTTCTGGGCCAACCAATATAAGCCAGCGTGTCGGTCGGTCTGTCAGCCATTCGATTTGTTTCTGATGATAATTACAGGTTCGGTTTAGGCGATCGCGGCGAAATTTCATATTGAGCTTTCTTTCTACACAAGTACATGTATGTCGATGATTTCTCGGGGAGTTTTTCCTCCTTCACGAGCGATTATTTAAAAAAAACATCGTTCCCGCATAATAATGTCAGATCTGTTTCACTGATAGCGGACACTTGTCATATTCAATGTTCTTATCACACATAGACGGTACATGATTGTTGTCCACACCGATCATCATAGAGGTATCCCCATTTTCAGACTTACTTTATATGAATCAC
>JBEVXT010000036.1:0-3693 GCA_040505955.1 Sedimenticola sp.
GGGCGGGGAGGGCGTTTCTCAGTGATCGCCTCACGGTAGACGCTGAAGCTTGGCATATAGATGCCGTAGGATATCACCGGCGCCTCCTGCCCAGCGGCGATTAATGCAGCCTTTTTTACCGGTGCCTGGAGTACATCCATCACCCGTGGCAGCAGAAAGCCGGAGATGATCAGGAGCTGCAGGAAACCGGTCAGGATCAGCCCCTGCCAGGGGGGTGTCTTTCTGCTCATGGCGACAAACAGCAGCAGTGCCGTCATCACCAGAGTGAAGATCAGGTAGTCACTGCCGAGGGTATCCCGGCCGGCGCTGAAGAGCGTCTGCTCGTAAAGCCGGTCGCTCTGTGTGTGTGCGTAGTCGAAGAGAAAGGGGAGGGCCGCCAGCAGCAGAAAGAAGAGCAGGGGAGGAGCGAATGCGAGCCAACGGCTGGTCAGTTTTTCACGGTGCAGGGCCATCAGCAAAAAGAGTGGAGTGGCGCCGTAGAGAACATAGTGGGGCAGCTTGGTGCTGGAGAAGGTGAAGAAGATAAAAACAGAGAGAAACCAGATCCAGAGGAAGCGCTCCAGTGGATTGCCAAGACCCTGTTTAATGCCGCCAATGGTGGAGAGGAGCCAGCCAGCAAAGGGCATCAGGGCGAGAGGTACCCAGACAACGTAGTAGAAGGGCGAGCCGCTGTGTCCCTCCATGGCATCGGAGTAGCGCGACAGGTTGTGTTTGAGATAGAAACCCTCGAAGAAAGCGGTGCCCTGATCGAGGTAGACGAAAATATGCCAGGGAACGACGATGGCGAGAAAGAGAGCGATCCCCAGGGGGTTGAATACTGCCCGCGCCCAGTCAGCCAAGCGCCGCTCAGTGAGGTAGAAGATAGCGCTGGCGAGAACCGGAAAGAGTACCGCCACCGGCCCCTTGGTGAGAAAGCCGAGGCCGATCCAGGCAAAGATACGCAGTAGCGCGGCCCGGGACGGACTCCTGTAGTGCTGATAGATTTCGAGCAGCGTCAGGGCGAGAAAAAGGTTGAGCAGGCCGTCGGCGATAGCCGCCTTGGCTACCATGCCGACATAGAAAGCGAGAACCATCAGCAGGGTGGCGGTGCGGGCGGTCACCAGATCGGTATGGCGTCGGGCGAAACGGAACAGCACCAGCGCCCACAGCAGTGAGGCGACGGCCGAGGGGAGGCGCAGGGCAAACTCATTGAGTCCGAAAAGCGTTACCGATGCCGCCTGGAACCAGTAGATCAGAATTGGTTTATCGTGACGGGGGAGACCGTCGAGGTAGGTGGAGACGTAGTTACCGCTTGCCATCATCTCCCGGGTTGCTTCAGTGAAAGCCCCTTCATCGACATCGTAGAGCGGCATATCGAGCTGCCAGAAAAAGGCGAACAGCAGGGCGATGATGATCGTAGTGCGGGAGGTGAGCCAGCGGTTGATCAGGTCAGACATGGCGGTCACTGCGGGCTGTCTTCGCCCTGATTCGTCTGCTCTTTTTTGTACCAAGTGGCTTGTTCGGAGCCCTGTTGCCAGCCGATGGAGTGGGGCTGACTGTCGGTGGAGCTGTAGAAGATGCGGCTCAGCATCTCGGCGATAACGCCGGTGGTTAGCAACTGCACCGAGGCCACCAACATCAGAATGCCGACAAAGAGCAGGGGTCTGCCGCCAATATCTTCTCCCAGAGCGTATTTGACCGCCAGCAGATAGGAGAGAATTGTGCCGCCAATGAGGCCGAAGGTGAGACCGATAGAGCCGAAGAAGTGGCCGGGTCGGGCGCGGAAGCGGAGAAAGAAGAAGACCACCAACAGATCGAGCACCACCCGGAAGGTGCGTGACAGTCCGTACTTTGAGGTGCCATAGATCCGAGGATTATGGTTGACCACGGTCTCGCCGATGCGCGAAGGAGAGGTGACACCTGCCACCCACACCGGGATAAACCGGTGCATCTCGCCAAACAGACGCACCTCTTTCAGGATCTCAGCGCGATAGATTTTCAGGCTGCAACCGTAGTCGTGGAGCTTGACCCCGGTGACCTTGGCGATCAGGCGATTGGCGACGCGGGAGAACGCCATGCGTACCCGGTCGTCGTGACGTTCACGGCGCCAGCCCTGAATCATGTCAAGATCCCGCTCCTCCAACTCCTGGATCATGCGTGGAATATCGGCGGGATCGTTCTGCAGGTCGCCGTCCATGGTGGCGATTAACTCGCCGCGGGCGGCGTCGATACCGGTTTGCATCGCGGCGGTCTGACCAAAATTGCGTCGCAGCACGATCACCCGCAGATGGCCGCCATACTTTTCGGCGGCGCTTCTCAGGCGTGCAGCAGTGGCATCGCTGCTGCCGTCATCAACACAGATCAGCTCCCAGGCCCCGTTGTAGGAATCGAGCCCCTGGTGTACCGCTTCAATAAGGTGCTCGACGTTGTCCGCCTCATGGTACATGGGAACGACAACGGAGAGGGTCTTGTCGGAGTTCTGGGTCATCCTAGAATCCTCAGTTGGACGGGGTGGAGTGTGCGCTTAGGTTGGTGCAGGGCAAGGCGCAACGACGCGTAATAGCCTGCTATTGCAAGGAGTTGCAACGCAGCCATGTGCCAATTTAAGCGTGCAATCCGCCCCGTAGCGTAATTCACCCGGAGAGTGAAATAGGCGATCGCAGTCAATACAATTAAAAGCAATGTGTTGTCCATAGAATGGAGCGGTCAACTGAGGATTCTAGGATCATGGGTCTGCGGTGGTTGCTGGAGGGTAATCAGCGCATGTTAACCGCGCCAGCCCTATTGCGCAATCGGGCGTGTCGGCAGCAGCAATGCAGCAATACCAAGAAGAAGGGTAACGCCGAGGAGGAACAGGTGCAGATTGATCGCACCGCTGAGGGCCTCGCCGGCATTGATTCCCAGTGGCACCAGTACGCCCACCATCGCCACTTCGTAACTGCCGGCACCGGCGACGCCGTGGAACGGCAGCACACTGCTCAACTCGGCACCGATAATTCCGGCAAGTGATTTCCATAGCGGCAATGGCAGAAAGTGCTGAAGCACCATGGCGAAGGCGACGAACTTGCAGGCCCAACTCAGCAGGGTGAGGAGGTAGATGCGGCTCATCCGACCGCCATCAGGGGGGGCGCTGTCGATAATACGGTGAAGTAGTTGCCGCCACCCCCTGTTATTGCCGAGGCGTTGCTTCAACATCTCCCGGGAGAGCAGTAGCAGTGGCGGCGCAAGCATCCAGATAATCATTGCCGGTGCCCACCACCAGCGTGGCGTGGCCAGAATCAGTGACAGCAGGGCGATACCGGCGATGACATGGAGGTCGAACAGCCGTATCCAGATCAGGGAGAAGGCGCTGTCGGTCAGGGTGGCGCCGAAGTGACGCTTCATCAGCAGGGGGAAGGCCGCCTCACCGGCACGCATCGGCAGCAGGTTGTTGGCAAAGTTGTGGAGAATGCTGAGACGCAGGGTGGTGAGAAAGCGCCCCCGCAGAAGATCGGGGAAATAGACCTGGATACGGATAGCACGCAACAGATAACTGGTAAAACTGAGCAACAGCAGGCCGAGGAGGGATGAGAAGGCGATGCTCTGCCAGGGTTGCAGCAGTGCCTTCCAACCAACGCTGAAGTGAACCCATAGCAGTAGAAGCGCCAGTATAGCGCCACCGATAAGCCAGTCTCGCAGCCGGAAGGCAACAGCAGAGAGTGAGCTTTCGTTGTC
>JBEVXT010000036.1:3793-8874 GCA_040505955.1 Sedimenticola sp.
GAACCCATAGCAGTAGAAGCGCCAGTATAGCGCCACCGATAAGCCAGTCTCGCAGCCGGAAGGCAACAGCAGAGAGTGAGCTTTCGTTGTCAGTTGTCTGCTTCATTCTGAAAGTGATCGCAATGGGAATAAAGTAGCATTCGTAGGAGCGAACTTGTTCGCGATGGACTTTGATACGTGCTCTTCGCGAACAAGTTCGCTCCTACAAAAGAGCTCATAGATTGTAATTATTCGTACCATGCCATAGCTGTTCAGATCGCCCCTAAAAATAAAAATCATCGCAATGGGAATAAAGTAGCATTTGTAGGAGCGAACTTGTTCGTGATGGACTCCGATACGTGCTCTTCGCGAACAAGTTCGCTCCTACAAAAGAGCTCATGGATTGTAATTATTTGCACCATGGTGTAGCTGTTCAGATCGCCCCTAAAAATAAAAACCATCGTAATGGGAATAAAGTAGCATTTGTAGGAGCGAACTTGTTCGCGATGGACTCCGACACTTGCTCTTCGCGAACAAGTTCGCTCCTACAAAAGAGTTCATGGATTGTAATTATTTGCACCATGGTGTAGCTGTTCAGATCGCCCCTAAAAATAAAAACCATCGTAATGGGAATAAAGTAGCATTTGTAGGAGCGAACTTGTTCGCGATGGACTCCGACACTTGCTCTTCGCGAACAAGTTCGCTCCTACAAAAGAGTTCATGGATTGTAATTATTTACACCATGGGGTAGCTGAATAGTTACCATAGATTCAGGTCAACGACAGCAGTGCCGAGACCAGCAGCTCATCATCATAATAGGGAGCACTGCGTTTGCTGATCAGTGGTGTATCGATAAACTGAATACCAAGGCCTCCCACCCGCTTCATTGCGGCGGCGGGGAAATTGTGGCCGTTTTTGCTGTCGATCATGATGAAGTTGAGCAACTGGTGAGCAGGACACATCCCTCCGGCATCCTGCCACAATCTGCGAAGCAGGGTATCAACCATCTGTTCCTGGGTCATGCCGATCTGCTCGGGATCACTGCCCTGGTTGGGGATGTAAACTTTGGGGCAACCGGTGCTCGCGATAGCACTCCCCACTCCGGTTGGCAGCAGGTTGGCCAGCAGGCTGGTGTAGAAACTGCCGTGGGGATAGCAGATCAGGTTGGCGGATTCGATCAGCTTGCGGTTTTTTCTCTTCAGCCGGGAGGTTGCCGGAATATAGTCGTTGAGCTGCTGTGACAGGAACAGTCGTTGTATCGACGAGGTGATGGGTGGCAGCTCTTTACCGGTGAGGCGGTGCTGTCCGATAACGCGGCTGCCGTCTGCAAGGTCGGCGCCGAGGTGAAGGTTGTCATTGACCACTGAGCGAACCATTCCCTTGACATGAACCAGCTTGGAGAAGAGAAAGATGATCGGATCCAGGTGGCTGTGATTATTGATATAGCCGCCGGCGAGGATCAGGTTGCCGATACTGGCGCCGCGCAGATCGAATGAGTCCGGCATCGCCTCGACAAAGAAGCCCAGCTGGTTGCAGATGAGCCGACGCATGGGGTTGGAGATGTCAGCGATCAGGTCATGTTTCCCCCTGACCATGGCCTCCAGCCGTTTGCGCAGCTGTTTGTTCTCTTTATCTTTGGGAAAACGGTAGGTGAAGAGACGGTAGACCCCCGGGTGACCCAATACACTCTCATCCGCCAAGGCGATCAGGCGGCTGCGCAGGTCGCCGATTGACGGCATGTTGAAGGCGTTGCGTAGTTCCGCCGAGCTGCCGCCGGAGTCGAATGGGGTGACCAGGTGAGTGGAGTTGTGGGTGTAGTGCTTGAGTGCCTTACAGAGACCATTGAGAGCAGAACCGCCACTGAAGAAGAGTATCCTGGGGCCCAGCTCCGGCGCCTTGCGATAGCGGCCGATTCTCAGGGGATCCGGGATCTCTACTGCACGGCTGACATGTATCTTGCTCATGGCGGTTATATTATTATTGGCTAATGGAATTCAGTGTAACTGAAAAGGGCAATGCAGCCCATCTTTTACCCTGGTTATGATGACTTTCCGCAACTGCCAAAAATGGTTTCCTGGATGATGCTGAAGTCGATTGTCGGAGTGAACCTGTTCGCGATGGACTCCGCAACGAGCTCTTCGCGAACAAGTTCGCTCCTACAAAGGCCACTCTCTTTTCATCCCCATGGCTTTCACGATTATAGTGCTGAATAGTGATAGCAGTTAACGTTTCCCCAGTTGATTTTTCCCACTACCGGAGTAGATTATGGTGAGCACCTCCTCTTCGAGTCGAAGAGGAGGGTCGCTCTTCTTCTCCACAAACAGCAAAGGAGTGCAGTCATGACCAATCGTGTACTTACCCGGGTCGATATTGATCGGCTCTACCAAGCGCTTAACGACGACGGTTTTCCCGGAGAGAAACGTATCCTGCTTGAAGGGGACTCGTGGGCCTCCTACCCGTTGCCCAGTACCGGCAACCTCGCTCACCAGCTCCGTGCTCCCAACGGTAGCTCAGTTACACTCAACCTGGCGCATATCGGCGATACCGCATGGGAGATGTCAAAGGATCCGGCGCAGATCGAACTCTTCAAGCGACTGATCCATGATGAGCAGTGGGGTTACCACTGGGATCTGCTGCTGCTGGTGGCCGGAGGTAATGATCTGGTGGGTTGGATCTTTGAGGCCGTCTTTCGCGAGTTACCGGTACCCTCAGACGATCCGCAGGATTACATCGATGATCAGCAGTGGAGTGAGAAGTTCGCAGAGCTGAAAGATCACTTCATTACCTTTATCAACCTGCGCAACAACACTCTTCTCAACAGGGAGACGCCGATATTGGTGCAGACCTACGACTATGTCACACCACGGGATCACCGGCCGACCATTCTGGGGATTGAGGTGAGTGACAGCTGGATCGCACCCAGTTTTATATCGAAGGGAATAACAGATCCAGCCATGCAGGATCAGCTCTTCACCCGTTTGGCGGACGCGCTGGCGGCGCTGGTAAAAGGGCTGGCCGCCGTGGAAGATAACAATTTCCATGTTGCCGATACCCTCGGCACCTTGGAGAAAGTACCACACACCTATCGTAGAACCGATGGTGACTGGCAGGATGAGATGCACCCGAGCAATCAGGGCTACCGCAAACTGGCCGAACAGCGGATCAATCCAGAGATTGCACGGCTGCTTGCTTGATAGGGCAGGATCGAGACAAGCCCCATTCTAGGAACGTTTTCTTGAAGCGCGATCCGGGTTTTATCGCGGTTCGGGAAACCGCTCCTACAGCTGATTTCACTAGCGCAGAAATAATCAGAACTTCTCAGTAAAACCGTGGGGCATCGTTCCACCTAAATGATCAGCGCTGTTCCCGTGATTACCAGCAGGGCACCGAGCCAGGCACCGATGGAGGGGCTCCTGCCGGTCTTTATCCAGATCAGTGGCAGTACCAGCACGGGAGTGGTTGATGAGAGGGTCGCCACCATCCCCGCTTCGCCCTCCGCCAGGGCGTAGAGCAGCAGCGTCATGCCCAGTCCCATGCCGAGAAATCCGCTGGCGATGATCGGAATGAGCAGTTGCGGCGTCAGCGTCACCGTCTTACTCCACAAGCTTACTGGCAACAGGCGTAGCGCCTGCAGCCCAAATGCCGCTGTTCCCACCCGCAGGGCCGAAGCGGCCACAGGATCAACGCCGCTGCTCATTACCGGTTTGGCAATCAGTGTCCCCACTGACTGACCGAGGGCGGCAAGCAGCCCAAGGAGGATGCCGGTGACCAGTGGGCCACGTACCTGCTCCCAGTGATGGCTGTTGTGACGATCGCTCCCGAGAGCAACGGCACAGATTACCCCGGCGGTAATGGTGAGGCAGCCAATCAGTACATGTAACTCAAGCACTTCATCGAGAAAGAGCCACGCCAGCAGCGCTGTCATGGGGGCGTTACAGGCAAAAAGAATGGCGGTACGCCTTGGTCCGAGGCGGCCCAGGGTGGTGAACAGCGCCACATCCCCCAGCAGTATGCCGGTGAAACCTGAGGTGATCAGAATGAGTGACTGGTCAAGGCTTAATCCCCCCCAGCCACCGGTGTAGAGCGTGCCGGCGCAGAGCATGATAAAGACCAGCAGCATGCGCACCCGGGTAAAGATGACGCCACCGAGTGCACGGGCGGGGGCGGCGGCGATCAGGCCGCCGAATGACCAGCAGAGCGCTGCAGCCAGGGCGGAAAGTTCAGGCAGCATTCAGCGCTGCTCCATGTTGGGAACGAAGAGACGAATTTTCCGCGCTTCGGCGGTAAATCACCAGAGTTAAAGATTGCGCCAGCGGCTGATGGACGTGGTGTCATCCGTGGGGCGGCCGCATCTTGCGCCAGATCATTGATATAAGGCTCTCCTGTGAACTATGCTAGCTGTATTGTAACGATTCAGCTTGTGAACCTCTTGAACGGATCCGTCCGATAACCTCTTTCGGCCTCCTGTCATAAGGTGTATCAAGCTGCCGACCCGCCTGCCATAAGGAAAAAATGATGAGTAACGAGACTGTTTCTGCAACTCCACAACCGGGCTTTTTCAAGCGCTGGTTCAATCCGGCGCTGCTGCTCCTGCTGACGGTTGTGTTTTGTCTGCCGGGTGTTGCATTTGCCTCGGGTGGTGGGGAAGCCCACCCCCAAGACTTCACATCACACTGGATCGGTTTTGTCTGTGTCGCTATCTTCGTTATTGCCTACGCTCTGGTGATAGGCGAGGAGACCATCCATCTGAGAAAGTCCAAACCGGTGATGGTTGCCGCGGGCATTATCTGGGCATTGGTGGCCGTTGCCTATACGCAGGTGGGGGATAATCACACCGCCGGGATTATGGTGCGTCACAATCTGCTGGAGTTTGGCGAGCTGTTTCTCTTCCTGCTGGCAGCGATGACCTACATCAATACAATGGAGGAGCGCGGTATTTTTGATGTGCTGCGTGTCTGGCTGGTCAGCCGTGGCTTCTCTCTGAAGACGATCTTCTGGCTCACAGGTGTGCTCGCCTTTTTCATCTCCCCGATTGCCGATAACCTGACCACCGCCCTGCTGATGGCGACCGTGGTGATGGCGGTGGGGGGAGACAACACCCG
>JBEVXT010000037.1:0-6056 GCA_040505955.1 Sedimenticola sp.
AGCTGTAGGCGCCGGTTCGGAATCGAGTGGAAAAAACCCATTTGTGTTTTTCGGACTTACTCATCATGCGCACAATATAGCTGAAACAGTCCCCCGTTGACCATAGAACGCTACGGATTTGCCGGAAGGTGGCCACCTGCAAATTATTCAGTCAGGTGTTGGCTGATGCCAATTACCCCCTTCCTGCATAAATGATCGATAAATAACACCAAAATAAAAACCCATGCTCTAAAAACATGGTTTTGATCGCGCCCTATAAGGGCGTATAAAGAGACCCACCTGATTTCAATCAGGGTCGCTTCGTAGCCTGGGTTGAGCGGAGCGAAACCCGGGGGGATAGCGCAATAACTACCCGGGTTTCGCTTCGCTCAGCCCAGGCTACAGCGTCTATTAACTTAATGACTACCTGATTACCTCTGAAATTCAGCCACTGATAGAATGAAATGCGTCAATATTGGTCGGAAATGAACGCGTATGAACGCAAATATTTGAAGCTGGCGCTATAAAACAGTCCTGAAGTCGGGTGTAGGAGCGAACTTGTTCGCGAAGAGCAGGTTTCGGAGTCCATCGCGAACAAGTTCGCTCCTACAAATGCAAAGCGTCGGAACACGTTCGTGGTTATTGGGGATCACTGCCCAAGCAATATACCAGTGGAGAGCCATATTTGCGTTTGTTTATTTGCATTCATTAGACTGCATGAGAAAAGTCCTAATCCTGCTTTTATCGCAACCGCTTCCCAATTACCGACACTGGCCAGGATCTTATTTTTGATTTGCACAGCACCCTCTTCACTGAGCCGAAAAAAGTCAATCACCTCCATTGCCAGCTCATAACTCAAGCTGTTGTCATTGTCACTAATGTTCAGGTGCAACCCATTGGCAGGCGTTACCGGGTTAATGTCGAAAGCCGGTGAAAGCAACCAACCGCCGTTGTGGTAGATAAAACCGTGGTTTCACAGGTGATCATCGGTGTTTGAGACCGCGATATTAAAAATAATTCGACGCCACAGCTCAGCCAGATCTGCTTTGGTGTTAGTGTAGATGGTGGTCGAAAACCTCGCATAAATGGCGAACACCCCAGGCCAGCCAGTGCGGTACCAATGCCATTAACTTAAGCTTAATACCACGGTCACCCCGGCATAGACCGGAATCCAGAGGTCGAGCTCCCCTCTTTCCCGTCATACCCGCGCAGGCGGGTATCCAGTGCTACGGAGCGCTGTCCCCCTGGATTCCATCCTTAGGTCCGTAAACGGTGCATCCCTGCACCACTACTCCCGCCTACGCGGGAATGACGTGTCTGATGTTTACGGGAAATTTTTCACCTAAGTTAATGGCATTGAGTGCGGTACCGGTAAATACCAAGGGTAACCCCACCGCCACAGATAAAGAATACTAGTAACTATTCAGTTGGGTACGGGGTCGGAGTCGATTGCATCGGAAATAGGTGGTAATTACCACCAATCTTGGCGCAATCGACTCCGACCCCTGGCGAAAGTAACCCATAAACAGGTGCCACTGAATAGTTACGAATACTATTGAAATCTATAGCTACCACTTTTTGTGGGAATGGTAAATATATGTGTCAGCATTGCTAATGGCATATTAGCGACATTTTTCAGATTCTTATGCCTCCATGGCCCAGTCATCAGATACACCTAAAAGGAGTGTCTTCATTCAGAAACGCGACTGAAAATAATACGCTCCATCATCTGCTCCCTGAGGAACCAGCTATTGGCGTAACCGGCGTGCCCATTCCAAGCGGCCATGGCGGCAGAGACATCCGCCAAAGCAATATCCCCCGTACTGTATGCCCCTTGCAGCGCTTTTAATCGCCGCCAGTGTCGGGTAACCGTGGTGCTCACAATACGGCGGTAGCCGGGAAAGTGGCGAAAGCCGAGAAAGGTAATGCCATCCCGTGTCGGGTAGACCCGGCTCTTTCCCGGGTGCAGCCTCAATCGCAACTCTTCCAGCCGGGATACCAGTTCTCTCCGCCAGCCGTTCAGTGTCGCCTTATCCGGGGCAAACAGCAGAAAATCGTCGCTGTAGCGCAGATAGGCCCGGCACTTCAGCTCGCGTTTGATGAACTGATCAAGAGGATCGAGATAGAGGTTGGCCAGAAACTGCGATGTGAGGTTGCCGATGGGGAGTCCATGCCGCCGTTCCAGTGGCGTGAGAAGATTATCACCGGCAAAGGTGGCATAGACTGGTTCCTGTGGATTACTGCCATCGATAATCCGCTCAAGCAGGGTAAGCACACGCCGATCTTTCAAACGACGTTGCAGTTCAGCCTTCATGACCTGATGATCAATGGAGGGGAAATATTTGCGGATATCACACTGCAACACATAGGGGTAACGTTGCATAAATTCACCACAGCGCAGGATGGCGCGATGGGTTCCCTTCCCCTTCCGGTTGGCGTAACTGTCGTGGATAAAGGAGCGGTCAATCAGTGGCTCCACCCGATTACAGATGGCGTGATGGACGATCCGGTCGGAGAAGGATGCTGCACTGATCAGACGGCGTTTGGGCTCGCGTATCTCAAAGGTGCGGTAGGGTCCGGGTTGCCACTCCATCGCCTTCAGCGAACCCTGTAGGCGGATCAGCTTATTTTCGAGATCGGCGAAATAGTGAGCAACATCTGCCTTATAGCGCTTGCCCTTGCGTGCCTTGCAGGCGGCAAGATGAAGGTTTTCAAAGCTGACTACCGCGTCAAACAGATTACCGTGTCGCCTCACCCTGCACGGCCCCCTGCTGTTTTATCCAACCCCCGAGCATGCGCCCCATCTCCTCCATCTTGTCTGAGAGAAAACCGTACTGGCGTAGGGAGAAAAACCGCAGATCGTGGGCCAGCCTTACCAGGTAACGCAACTGCGCCAGCTTGATCCCCGCCTGCTGCAACAGCGCCCGTTTGTCGCGGGTATAACTCGCCTCCACCAGCAGCCCCTGCATATCCATACCGGTGCCCAGCAGCCGATCCCCCAGGACAAACCGGTGGGAGCGGGGGAACTGCGGTACCTGCTTCTGCAGCCACAGCAGCAGATCGTAGTGCTTTTCCAGGATCACCGGCGTGGTGGTTCTCTGCTTTTGGTTCATGGCGACACTCCCTGCTCTGGGCGGTGGCGCTAACGCGCCATCAAGGGTTAAAGGGAAAAAGGGTAAAGGGCTACAAAACGGTTCTGGCCGGACGAAAACCCCTGTCGTTGCCCCGGATCTCAGGGTGGAGGTGGAGGCGGGAGGCACAGCGGGCGTGGGGCTGAAAGAGGAAGAACGCGCCGCCGCGCAAACCTTTACTAGTCTCACTCTTGTCAGACCAGTTCGCCTGCCACTCCCAAACATTGCCCGACATCTCGTAACAGCCCACAGGGGATTTTCCAAGGGGAAAGGCGATTACCGGGCTGGTCTGTCCCAGGCCTGAGTCATCTATATTAGCGTGTTGCAGCAGTGACGCTTCCTGCCAATGACCCCAAGGGTACTCTCGATTTTTGTCTGTATCAGCATCCCAGGAGGCGGCCCGCTCCCACTCGGTTTCAGCAGGCAGCCAAGGGCAGTCTTGTGCAGACTGCTGATCGGGCGAGGGCAGCAACTCCCCCTCCCGGGCCAGCATGGCGTGGGCGCAGGCGCGGGCCTCGAACCAGGAGACGCCCACCACCGGCGAACCGGGATGGCGGTAGTCTGGATCGTCCCAATATCTGGGTTGGTCCCAATCATTGCTACCATCTACCCCGCCCCGGTCTGCCAACAGTTGCTGAAAGGCCGTCGTCTGCATAAAGCGGGCATACTCGGCTCGAGTGACGGGGAAACGGCGTATTCGGCAGGGTTTGCTGTTTGCGGTTCGTGGCGGATTATCCGATTCACCTTTATGACCCAGCCGGAAATCGCCTTTCTTCATCGATACATAGAGATAATCGTTCAGCCAATCCCGCTCCTCCCTTACTGTGAATTCAGACTTACCCTCCAGCGCCCAACCGACACCCAGCATGGAGAGTGCCAAGGCGCGGCTGTGGTTGAGGTAGTCATCGGTATCATCGCTCAACTCTGCCGTGAGCCATTTGATGATCTTAGGCCACGCTGCCTCTGGGCACTCGGGCAGCAGCATCATGAGATGGGTCCTGGCCAGGTTATCGAGGGCGGGATTCGCTATCAACCCCTTCAACTCGCTCCACTGCCACTCTGCTGCTGCCGCTATGCGTAACCGGTGAAACCAGATGGCGGCCCAGGCGCGATCCCTTGGTGTTGCCTTGCTATCCAGCAAACGCTGCCCGAAGAGTCCGACCAGTTTAAGCAATAGGCTTGGGGTGGAAAAACGCTCAAGTGACTCAAGAAACGGGCGACTCGATGGCGCAAGCCAATCAATATTTTGCAGCGCATGCCAGAGTAAATCGGTCTGAGTACCCACCGTTGCCATCTCTGCGGCAAAAGCAACTACCTGTATCCACCTGTCATCACCACTTAGTTGCTGTGAATTTCCCTCCATCGTCAACAGGTAGCGTGCGGCGAGAAACTCCTGAAACTGTTGATGGGTGAAACGGATGTAATCACTGTGTGTCTCCCTCACCAGGAAGCTCACATCTCCCTTGAGTAGTTTCACCATCTCATTTGCCGAGATTACAGCAGCCGGATTCTGCTGACACCAATGCCGTGCCTGATCAGATACGAATTGATAACTCATGGCGTTACCACCATCGGTAGTACCACCAGTTGCCCCAGCCACTACGGCATGCCATGCTAAATGCTCGCAAAAGCCGATAAGCTGGGTGCATGTATTCTCATCAAGCTGCAGCTTTCTCTGCCAGCTCTTCAGTGAAAGCTCTATCAGCATTCCAAAAACCAGCGCCCGTTGATCAGGAATATCAACATCATATTTTGAGAGGCGGCAGACCAGATCCAGCAGAAGAGGCACACGCAACAGTTCACCGAACTTTTGATTCTTTCGCTGAATACATTCCAGCTTCAGCATCAGGTCATCACGTTTGTTACCGGCAATCTCTTGGACGTTTGATACATTAGTAGTGTGGGTCGACACCTCCCAGGCATGCATCCAGTGGAGGACAAAATCCGGAATCTCCTCGTCTGCCAACTCATTCAGCTGCCAGGTAATACAGCCGTTATTAATAAAATTTGTTCTGCTCTCTGGAATATCTGCCTGACTGCGACAGGTAAACACAAGCATGGAGTCACCCGCACCCTGCCGCTGTCGTAATCGTCTGCATTCACTGGAGAGCCATTCGACGAGACGTTTCCGCTGGGCTCTGTCTGGTACCTGATCCAGGGCATCAAAGATAAGCAGCAGGGGCCTCTTCAGCAGATCATTCAACTCACTCTCTACAACGGACTCACCACTCGCACTGTCTTTGAGAATTTTCCGAATATGCCGTTCGACAACCGACCCCAAATCACACTTATCCCCATCCAGATCAAGACCGGCAAACTCGACAAATATTGGAAATGGCACCTGCCCCCATGCTGAAAGTTCGTCTATCTCTTCGGGTGTTGGGACTGCCGCGCCTAACTCCTGGGCATGAGTACGCATCCACAGTGCGGCATAACGACTGGCCAACCAGCGGCTCAAGGTACTTTTACCACTACCCGGCCCACCTTTGATGAACATAGCCGGAATGGCATCCAGACGCTCGGCAGCCACATCAGGCGCTACATCTTCCTCCTGCCAGAGATCACCTGTCTTAGCAAGAGCCTCAGGAAATGTACAGCCATCATCACCCGTAGGCTGGCTATTCTCACCCCTACCCGCAGAGAGACGGCTTAACCTGGGTGTCAAATAGGCGAGCCGGAGAACAAGCGGCTGATCCATTGCCTCACCAACGTGGTTCTCCGGCCGTCCATCACCATCGATATTTTTTCCCTGCTGTATCAGGTAATCGAGGTAATCAACCAACCACCCCGGTTTTCTCTTTTTGAGTTCACCCAGGGTCTTTCTTGACCAAAAATCCAGTTTGTCCAAGACGGGGGCGAGATAACGTTCGGTGATTATTTTTCCTGCCGTTTTTTCGGCTGAACTGGCTACTTCTGAATTCATGAAAAGTTTCACTTGATTACTAT
>JBEVXT010000038.1:0-7710 GCA_040505955.1 Sedimenticola sp.
ACTGAATAGCCTTTATCTCAAGCTCCCTTTTTCTGATCTCGTTATCCGAACGGTTTTTAAGCTTTACAAACCAGTACTGCTTATCTCCTGATTTCTCAATTCTGAAATCGGAAAATTCCAAGGTAGACCGTACCCGAACGGGTTTGGTTTGAGCCCTGGGATTTGAGCCTCTCTTTATCTGGACTGCATCTTTGAGCACATTCTCAAGTGAGACGGCAAACACAGTTAATGGAAGCAGGAGCAAAAGTATACAAGAGAGTAATTTTTTATACATCACATTGTCCTAATCGTAGAATCTTCAGTGGTCTATCAGCGGGTTATCCTACACCCGCCAAAGATGCTGAAATACTAATTCAATTCCGTATATCTTCAGCATAAAACTGGTACAGTTTTGGCGTAAATAGTGAGTTTACTAGTGTCTTGACTTGGCCTATATCATTGTCAAAAACCATAGCCTTGGCTAGGGTGGCAGGGCGAATCGCCTTTGTGGGTACATCAATGTCCCATACACTGGGAATGGAGGCGCCTGAGGTGGCCAAGTTGAACCCCCAGATTCCGAATGACGGTAGGGCCGTGTTGTAGGCTAGTGTCTGATCGAAGATTGCGGCAAGCGTAGCATTGATACACCAGAATGCCCGACGAGCGAAGAATGGAGAAGAGCTCTGGGTTACCAGGGCCCCATCCTGAGCGAGGCGTTTACGCACTATCGTGTAGAACTCTTTGGAGTAGAGCTTACTTAAGGCTTCATTGTGGGGATCGGGGAAATCTATAATTACCCTGTTATATAAAGGACCTGCTTGGTTGAGGAAGGTAAAGGCATCTTCGTTGTATGTGGTAACGCGTGGATCTTGGAAACTATCCTTGCCCAACTCTCGCAGTACAGGCAGGGTTTTGGCTAACTCAATGATCCGGGGATCAATATCCACCAGATCGACTTGCTTGACATCTTTATATTTAAGAACCTCACGTAAAGCGAGACCATCACCACCACCGAGTACCAATACGCGATCCCGAGAACCAGGAATAGACATCACAGGATGGACTAGGTATTCGTGATAGCGATATTCATCTCGGCTTGAAAACTGGATATTGCCATCAATGAACAATCGGTGATCTTTGAAGTTAGAGGACCGCGTAAAAACCAACTTCTGGTATGGAGTTTGTTCTGAATGAATAATCTGGTCAAAATATAGGTGTTTTTCGGCATAGCGTGTAAAAAATGCACCAAATACATTGAAGGCAATTAGCCCGACTAAAACCACGATATTCAACGTCATATAGAACCGGAAATGGGTTACCATATTTCTGAAAATAATGAGTGTTGAAAGAGCCACCAGTGCGTTGATCAGACCGATGACAAAGGATGAATGCAACAGGCCTAGGGATGGAAGGAGTAATAATGGGAAAGCCACAGAACCGATCAGGGCCCCCAGATAATCGAATGACATCACATCCGCCACAGTCTGTTTTGTTCCTCGCTGGAGAGATAACAGTGATGTCAAAATAGGAATCTCCATTCCTACCAAACAACCAATAGCAAAGATGATGGCATACATGGTTAGTTCATAGAAAATCCGCGCAAATGGAAATACCGTGAACAGCACCACACCTGAGAGCCCACCCACAATGGCGATAATGATCTCTACCGCAATGAAATTTTCAACGTAGCGATTATTCAAGTGTTTAGTAATGAACGAGCCTACCCCCATGGAGAACATAAACAGCCCGATGGTGATGGAGAACTGGTAAACACTGTTGCCTAGAAGATAGCTGGATATCGTTCCAACAATCAACTCGTAGACAATGCCGCAAAGAGCCACGACTAAAAGCGAAATAAGTAAGGTCAAACCTTGTTTCGCGGAAATATTATCACTCATGAAAAGTCACTCATGGCACAAATGTTTTTCGGTAACGATAGTGTAATCGCTTGCTGACCACCATAAAGGGCAGAGCAGTGGCGCGGTTGGCTATAATTATGATCGTTAGAAAATGTTTGGGGTATACAAAAGAGTGTGCCCATAACTGCGTAGAGTCACTGCAGTTATCATGATGGAGTAATGCGCAAGTAACTCTACGGCCATATACAATATGGCATCGTCACGAACGCAGGAACTGTTGTAGCCTATAGGTTGCCATGTAAGTGAGTAGATTTTGGGGGCTTTGAAACCCCAAAATCTTTCACTATGTGGCGACACTCTTGTTAGCCATTACTTACCGCGGCTGTGACTACCAGATCCTGCACGAGCACGAGCACGAGCCTGAGTGGCTGATATTGATTTTTTCTGAGCAACGCTACTCGTTGCTCCCGCAGTTCTCTGTCGGCTAAGCATATTACCAATCAAAAAACCAGTGAGCATGCCAGAGCCACTGAAGCCATGCTCACTCACGCCTCCAATCCGACTAGTGGCAATAACACGGCTATTTTGTCCATCAATCTCAATCAGGAAAACAGCATCCTCAACTTGATTATCGTAATTACCGTCTTTATTTATATCAGCGTAGGCCAACATGGAGGCATCCTTGAGTGGCGCCACACCAATTTGTTCTGGATCAAACGGCGGCTGCGCGGCATTGTAGGCCTCGGCTAGTTCATCGGCGAATAACAAAAAGGCCTGATCATTTGATTTTTGGTCGTCGGGAACAATGCTAAGGTCATTCTCAACCTTTACAATGGTGTCAATTGTGACGTCCAGAACACGGCTAAGGTCGATATCGGTGACCGCCAGATCAGGACCTGATGACCCCTCTTCTATATAATTTGTGTATACGTAGAAACCGCCCACAACGACAGCAATACCTACCCATTTGAAAATACCATTCACATTTATACTCCTTCCTAGGAAATTGATAACTTAATAAATTGACTAGGCCTAATCCAACAAATGAACAAAATGAAGTTCGTGGATGCCCGGCTCATAATAATCTTTTAGTTGTCCAACCAGTTTGAAACCAGCATCGGATAACGGCAGATGTACCAATGGAAGATTGGAAAGAAAAGTCAAATAAACAACCCGCCCTCCACACTCCTTTACAGCATCTAAACCAACTTGTAAATCACTTACACTAAAAGACCTTTTTTGAAATAGTGACTTATTTTGAACCTCCCAGTTAAAACTGTAGGCACCATTGGTTCCCACTATTTCAAAAATATCTACAAACCTTATAACCGGTTTTTCATTCTGCTTTTGTATGTCTTCTTGAAGGGGGATCAGATTTTTTGAATAGATATACTGATCTTCACCATCATCATAGAAATCCTTTGAAATAATTTCACACTCAAAACCGAATGATTCGTACATTTTTGTGGCAGCCAGATAGATACTGCGGCCGTCCTCATCAACATAGTTAGACACCTTGATAAAGAGCTTCTGCCCGCCAGCGGCGGTCGCATGGTCAATTACATACTGGAAGAGCTTTTTGCCAATGCCCTTACCACAGTAGGCATCATGTACGTAGGTCCAAGACACCCAGCCACTTCCATAAGATTCTGGTATCTGGCGATAGCCACTAATACCAACGATGACACCATCAAGTTCTATTACCCAGTGATTTTCAAAGCCGTCCCGCTCAAAATCATTTCTAGCGTCTTCAGCATCATCTTCATCATGGCTATTGATGACATCAATAACAACATCAATATCCACTTCGGACATTGGTTTAATATCCATAGCCATAAACTTCCTTCTTAGCCTGATTTGTCTGGATCATTCCAGATTGACGCCGGATCAATGGTATCGGACCAGCCATGGTATGGGTGGTCAAACAGCAGTTCATCATCCTTAAGCAAAAAAATAGCTGCGATACCCACTGCAAACCCACCTACATGAGCCCAGAAAGCAATTCCCCCACTCGAAGAGCCAAAGGAAACTATCCCTTCAAAAAGTTGAAGCGCTATCCAGTAACCGAGCATAGCCCAGGCAGGGACCCGAAAGGTCCAAAATATGATGAACAGAGGCACCAGAATGTGTACTTTTACCCGAGGGTAAAGCACCAAGTACCCCCCCATGACGCCTCCAATAGCACCAGATGCCCCAACCATGGGGATCAAAGATTCTGGGCCACTGATAATTTGTGCTGCTGCCGCACCAAGGCCTCCCAACAGATAAAAGACAAGAAATCGAACTGATCCCATAGCGTCTTCCACGTTACCACCGAAAATCCACAGGAAAAGCATGTTGCCGATAATATGCATCCAGCCCCCGTGCATAAACATCGAGGTCAGGACGCTCAAAAAGCCAAAACCGGTAAAGCCATTGCAGGTATTCACCCCCGCCATCTCAGTAACCTGAGCAGGTACCAGTCCATATTGACAAATAGAAGACTGGAAATTCTCAGTAAAACCCGCCCCCTGCAGGAAAAGCCAAACAAGAGCGTTGGTGGCAATTAATCCGTAAGTGGCCCAGGGAGTGAGAATTTGGGGGTTATCATCCTTTATGGGAAACATTGCTATATGCTAGGAAAAGGGATGCTGCGACGTGCCCGTACCGAGAAGCATACCGCGCTTGTGTTCCGACAACATCACTTTGTCCGGCACAAAAGCTTCTTTCAGTGGTCCTATTGCAGCATAGGGTTGGCAATTCCCACACATAAAGATATCAATAGCGGCAAAACCATGCTCTGGCCAAGTATGGATACTTATGTGTGATTCTTCCAATATAGCAACACCAGTAACGCCACTAGGGGAGAACCTGTGAGCATGGATGCTAAGCACCGTTGCCCCTGCCAATTCAGCAGCATGGCACAATGCTTCCTCAATAAGAGATACATCATTTAGGTTTTCAGCTCCCCAAAACTCTACCAGCAAATGGAAGCCCGCAAATCGCAAACCATCTTTCTCAACAAAATAGTCATTAACTGGTTGATTTTTTAGACCATCAAAAAAAAGGCTCTGATCACTCATCCAAGAGAACCTACAAATTCATACTTCACAATCCCTGCCTTTTCTTGTCATTTTTTAATTCCTACACCGAAGAATCTCACAGTTACCAGCACCTTTCAAGTCTCAAGAGACACACACAGCCACACTCTCCATACATTAGACAGCCACCTGATGATTTGTATTAAAGGTATTAAAGGAGCCAGACTCGAATTAATCCGACAAAACGAATGGAGTTATTCTTTCGCGAACCCTTAGAGTCACGCTATAAGTAACAAACTATCCACTTGGTGGATCAAGTTGGAAGCTAATAAACTCCGAAACTTCAGTCCCTAAGATCAAATCCCCATACAGACGTACTTCATCTCCAGATACTCATCAATACCGTGACGGGAGCCTTCACGACCGATACCCGACTGCTTCACCCCGATGAAAGGTACCACCGCTGTTGAGATAATACCACTACTGAGGCCGACGATACCGCACACAAGGGCCTCAGAGACCCGCCATGCGCACCCCAGGTCACGGCTGTAGAAATAGGCCGCCAAGCCAAACTCGCTGTTGTTGCCTCAAGCTTCGGAGTTCAAATGATGTAAAAGTGTATCCCGATTAATCACAATGGAAGCGCCCTATTCTGGATCACGCTCTTCATGACCAGCGTGGAAGTCAGGCGCTGTACTCCGGGCATAGCCGATAGTTGATTGTCATAAAGCTTCTGGAAGGCATCAAGGTCTTTTGCTACCACATTTAGCACGTAGTCAGGATCGCCGAACAGTCGTCTTGCTTCGATAACTTGGGGTATATCGATGACAGCGGCTTCGAACTTAGCCACGCTTGTCTGGTTGCCATCCCTCATGGTCACGAATACCAGTGCTGAGAAATTCAACCCGAGGGCAAGCGGGTCAAGTTGTGCTCGATAATCTTGTATCGCACCTGATTGTTCCAGAGCCTTCAAGCGGCGGTGGCAGGGTGACAAGCTCAAACCAACTCTTTCGGCTAGTTCTGTCACTGTTAGCCTGCCATCTAATTGGAGCTCAGCAAGAATTTTCTTATCAAAACCATCCATTAGCAATTTCCTTCTATTTTTTCTGTTTTTTCGAGTTTATTTTGGAAGCACAGTCTATCTAAACAGGGATATACTTCTCACTGTATTTTAGCGGTAATGAGGAACTAGATGTGTCTCCGGGTGTTCTGGCAACCTTTTGGGCTGTGTCTTTCTTGTTTGTTATCACCCCTGGGGTGGACTGGGCGTATGCCATCTCGGCGGGCATTCACGGCAGAATGGTTGTGCCAGCTGTTAGTGGCATGGTGCTTGGCCATTTGGCAGCTACCGGCTTGGTTGCCGCTGGTGTCGGCGCTTTGGTAGCGAATATACCCCTCGCACTGACCATACTGACGGTCATTGGCGCCGGTTACCTGCTTTGGCTTGGGGTTGGTCTAATCCGCAATCCTGCGGCAGCAGCCACCGAACTTACTGACACACCAGATAACGCCGTGCAGTGGATACTGAAGGGGGTAGGCGTCAGCGGTTTGAACCCCAAAGTGTTTTTATTGTTTCTGGCTCTACTTCCACAGTTTTCCGACCCGGAGAGTTCATGGCCACTGCCTACGCAAATGCTGACGCTGGGGAGTATCCATATAGTTAGTTGTGGCGTTGTTTATCTGTTGGTTGGTTACGGTTCTCAGATAGTTCTTAAGACGAGACCGGCTGCCGCGAAGTTGGTGAGCCGGACCTCCGGTGTGGCGATGACTGGTATTGCCCTTCTGCTTATGGCCGAACCGGTAATTCAGAAAATTTAAGGAGATTACGATGGATGAACAGATTTCCCCTTATGGAAAAAATCCGATCAGCAACGCTGGTAAGGTTCGTATTCGGCATCTTCAGGAAATGAAAGAGCAAGGCCATAAATGGACCATGCTTACCAGCTACGATATGTACACTGCGGCCATCTTTGAAGAGGCTGGTATACCGGTGCTATTGGTCGGCGACTCGGCGTCCAACAACGTCTTTGGATATGACACCTCATTGCCAGTTACTGTCGATGACCTTATTCCCCTTGTGTGTGCCGTATCTCGTTCCACCCAACGTGCACTGGTGATTGCAGATTTACCTTTTGGCTCCTATCAGGGATCACCTGAGCAGTGTTTTCATACCGCTGTGCGGTTCATGAAGGAAGGCGGCGCTCAAGCGGTCAAGCTGGAAGGCGGACTGGAAATGCTTCCACAGGTAGAGAAGCTGGTAAGCGCCGGGGTACCGGTCATGGCTCATATCGGTTTCACACCTCAGGCAGAACATCAACTGGGAGGTTACCGGGTGCAAGGTAAAGAGGACAAAGGGCAGCAACTAATAGCGTTGGCCAAGGCCTTCGATACTGCGGGTGCCTTTGCCTTGCTAATAGAAATGGTACCCGCAGAGGTCGGGGCGGCCATTACCAAGGCGGTGAGTATCCCCACAGTTGGGATCGGGGCTGGTAATGGTTGTGATGCCCAGGTTCTGGTCTGGCAGGACATGGCAGGCTTACGACAAGGCGCTCTCCCTCGCTTCGTCAAGCAGTACGCCAATATGAATGCTTTACTTCACAAGGCGGCATCTGATTTCGCAGCTGATGTAGAAGGCGGTACCTTTCCCGGAGACGAGCACTCTTTCTGATAGTCATCATTGATGGTAAATCCACCTTTTTACGTCGCAATCGACTCCGACCCCGTAATACCCTTTCAAACAGGCGTAGCTGAATAGTTACCCAAAATATTTGTATTCAAAGCACAAATCCCACCTAATAGCAGGCTATGGCGAGGATTTACAGCACAGATACCAGTAAGTAAGGGGAGCTAAG
>JBEVXT010000039.1:0-5964 GCA_040505955.1 Sedimenticola sp.
TGCTACAGGTGCGACGGCAGCGGCCATGTATCCCGTTTCTGCAATCTTCATGAGCGTGGACAAAAACAACCTGACATACAATGTCAAATTTGCATGCAGAAAGGTCATTCGGCACTAGACTGTAAAAAGCATGCGCGTCAACGCGGTAATGATCCGGTTCCATATAGCGGAAGGCGAGAGGCACCAGTCAGTCCAGTTCCACATAACGCGTCCTTGGGAAGTAACCAGACGGGAAACTAGTTCAGCCCACCAGTAGTCCGGCGCAACTGGTTGGGGCCATGGAAAATTCCAGCGCCAATCCCTTGGTTGATGAGGTTGTCATGTCGTGTGATACTCAGAGTTCGCAAACAATAAGTAATGCTGATGCAGATGGTACATGCACATGTAGTGCTAACCAAACCAATGATGCACCTATATCCATATCTGTTTGCAATTTAGGCCAATCTGATAGTAATACATGTGCAGGTACCACTAATAATGCAAGTTCAGAACCAAATGATTTCAGTACTGAGCAGAATAATAATTTGCACCAGAGTAATCAATATTCAGAATTTATGTACATGCTGTTTAGTTTTGGTCAGTGTAAGGTTGCTGGTCTTCTTGATTCTGGTAGCGCTATAAATGTTATGTCTAAATCCATGTATGACGCAATACCATCAGCTCTGAAATCTGACATCCATCCATTGCATGATACAAAGGTGACACTAGCTGACAATTCAGATGTTTTTGTTTTGGGTACAGCCCGTGTTACAGGGGTTACTGCTTTTGGTCAACATAGTATAGTTGTTTATGTTTTGGCCAATGCCTCACAACCTTTGATATTGGGCATAGACTATCTTCAGTCCAAGGGTATTGTATTGGACTTTAGGAAGCAAAAGTTACTTGTTACCACTGCAAAAGTTACATGTAAAAAGACTGTTACCCTTGAACCAAATAGCGAAACGGTTATTTGGGCCACTGTGCCAAAGAAAGTTCATATTGGTCAACAAGGCATGTGCTGTGGCCATGCTCAGATGTCAAAGTTGGGTGTTGTAGTTTCGAAGTGTGTTGTTTCAATCCCCCCAAATCACAAAGTACCCCTGAAAATTTTGAACCCATCTAGTAATAATATAGTTATCAACCGAGGCAGTGCTTTAGCCACATACACACTTCTAGACCGCAATTTCCAGGTTTGCCGAGTAACATTGAATGATAGAGGTGATAAGGCAGGTTTCCTATGTTCTGAAGAAAACCATACTGTATATACATGTACGTCAAAATCAGATTTACGTGCTGATGCTACTTGTTCAAATGAGGCCATGTCTGTGGGTGTTGATACTTCTAGTATACATGTATGTATTGATGCAAACACTGTACAAAAGGCAGACAATATCAAGGTGAATCATGTATCCAACAATGAACACAAAGATAATTTCATTTCCAAGTTTGACTTGAAGCTTGATCATTTGTCAGATACCGAAGTGCTTCAGTTAAAACAATGCCTGTATGAAAACAGAGACATTTTTGTAACTGAAGACAATCCTGAATTAGGTTTTACAGACATAGTGGAACATGATATTCATTTGAAATCCGATATTAAATCCAAACATCAACGACCATATCGCTTGACTCCAGATAAACGTGAAGTTTTAAGGGATCACCTAGATGAATTACTTAGGCAGGGAATTATTACTCCTGTTAGCAGTAATGAAAAACTTCCAATTACTAGCCCGATAGTTTTAGTTACTAAACGGAAAAGACCAACAAATGATGCTGATTCACAGTCGAAGGGCAACAGTTTGAGCTCATTCAGGTTTTGCTGTGATTTTCGGTACCTGAATTCCCAGACTGAAGATTTTTGCTACAATATACCCGACATGGAGGAGCTAACTGAATCATTGGCACAGTCAACGCCAAAATACATCTCGTTAATTGATCTAACTTCTGGATTTTTCCAAATGCCGATCTCATCTGAATCTACAAAGTATACAGCGTTTAATACATCATTTGGTACATACAAATTTCTCCGTCTTCCGATGGGACTCAAAACGGCGCCTGGTACATTTCAGTTACTAATGGACAAAGTATTAAAGGGACTAACTTTTCGTTCAGTACTGTGCTACCTAGATGATGTACTAATATATTCGTCAAGTTTCGAACAGCATCTCACAGATTTACAAACGGTGTTCGACCGTATGCGCGAGGCCGGTTTAAAACTAGGTCCGAAAAAGTGTTCATTTGCACAAAGTAAATTAAAATTCCTGGGACATGAAGTATCTGAAGATGGAATACGACCGCCAGCAGACCGACTAGAAGCAATCCAGAACTTTCCCGTGCCGAAGACTCTGCGTGAACTCCGACGATTTTTAGGCATGATGAACTGGTTCAGAAAATTTATACCAATTTACAGTGTGATTGCCTATCCTTTAAACCGTCTGTTGCGAAAAGGTACACAATTTATTTGGGGACCTGATCAGCAAACAGCAGTAGAAAAGCTGAAAAGTGAATTACTGAACTCTCACATGCTCGCATTCCCTCGTTATGACATTCAGTTTCGTATTGCTGTTGATGCGAGTTCTCGTGGCATTGGCTATATGCTATACCAGATATACCCCGACACCGAGTTACCTGATGCTACAGAGGCTGCCCGGACGCGTGTTGTCAAATTTGGATCCAAATCTTTAGCCAAGTGGCAGCAGTCTTACGGCCCCACCAAGCTTGAACTGTTGGGTTTGATTACTGCAATTTTAGACTGTGCGATATACGTTCGTGGACAGCATTTCATCGTGGAGTGTGATCATCAAGCACTGAAGCCGTTGTTTAGCAAGCAGTTGAAAGGTGCTATTTATGATCGGTGGTTGACAATTTTGCAGCAGTTCAACTTCACAGTGCAGTACAAGCCAGCGCAGCAGATGCAGGTTCCTGATGCGTTGTCACGGGCATTCCCTGACCCACGACCAGAATCGCCAGTTGCTAGTCCCGATGAGAGTGATCCCTACTTCCCATATGTTGCGGAACAGACAGGTGACATTACAATTTCTGATGGAGTTAATTCTCAGACCTTGAGGTGCAATGATCATGGTGAGTTGTGTGTAAATCTAGAGACAAATGTGTTAGACATGCAAGCAGTTACAGACAGTTTTGCTGACGATTCTGTGTATGATGCCGATACTGAAGACAGTGACTTCCCGAGCCCACCTCAGAAATCCGACTCACTACGACCAGCTTATCGTGCCAACACTGATCCTGATGAGCAGACAAGCATCCAGGACGGCGTATACAGACAGGAAACTGACCTGAATACCGACCCAATATCGCACAATGTGTTTGTACAGGATACAGACAATTCATTTTATTCACCTGTGTCAAATAAAAACTTATCTGAACCCATGCGGAATACAAACTTACCTGAACCCGTGAACATCCCAAACTTACCTGAACCCATGGACAGCGCAAACTTATCTGAACCCATGCGAAATACAAACTTACCTGGACCCGTGGACAGTGACAACTTATCTGAACCTGTGACCACAAACAATAAACGTTTACTGAATGAAAGTTTATCTGAACCTCTGAATTTGCCATCAAATGGACATAAAACTGTTGAAAGAAATGAATTATATGAAAATTCGTCAAACAGCGAAAATACGCAGCTGAATCCTAGTATGGAGAGTAGAATCAGGTCGATAACTCTGTTCGAACATTGTGATTTTAGTCCTGAAAGTGTTGCAGCTCTCCAGTTTGAAGACGTGGATTTGAAACCAATCGTCACATACCTATTGAGTAATGAACTTCCAGATTCACAGAAACTTACTCGAACATTGCTATTACAAGCCCCGGACTTCATTATGGTGGATAATCTATTGTTTCATGCTCGGACTGCAAAAGCTAAACGTACCAAAGACATGTCGCATTATCAGCTGGTGATTCCGAAAGTTTTAATAAAGACTGTAGTTCAGCTGTATCACGATAGTCCTATATCAGCACATTGTGGAATAACAGAGACAATTGATAGGATGCAAGAGACGTATTATTTCACTGGACTTGCTAAAAGTGTGACCCACTACATTCAGTCATGTGAGGAGTGTCAACGCAGAAAGGTGACAAAACTACATACCAAGTCAAACATTGTTTCATACCGTTCACCTTCGGGCCCATTCCAAGTGTGGCAGATAGATTTATTTGGGCCATTGCCTACATCTGCACAGGGGTCAAACTACATTTTTACCGCCTTGGATATGTTTAGCAAATACTTATTCGCTGTGCCAATGAAGAGTAAAGATGCCCTGACAGTTGCGACAGTCATATTTCAGTTATTCACAACATTTGGAACATGTCACACTATCATTAGTGATCAAGGAACTGAATTTATGAACGCGTGCATGGCGGAAGTTTGTCGCCAGATGCATATAACGCAACAGTTTACACCTAGTGTGGTCCACCATTGCCTCGGAGCCTGTGAGAGGACCCATCGACAGTTATCCGAGCGCTTGACACCATATCTCCAGGGAAATATACGAGACTGGGATTCGGTATTGCCAGCTGTGATATTCTCTATTAACTGCTCAGTGAACTCAACAGTGGGATATTCGCCGTATGAAATAATATTTGCCCGGCGCCCACAGTTCCCATTGGCGAATATTCCAACGTCAGTTCTCACATCTGTTCCAAAGGACATGCATACCTATCTATCTCAACAACTAAATAAACTTGAAGTTATCCGTACAAATGTTCAGAAAAATGCATTGGCAGCGCAGGGAAGAATGGAGGAGAAGGCGAATGCGGAAGTGCGTGAACTGAAGTTGGCCATTGGCGATTACGTTTACCTACACACTGAACCATCAGGACTAGGGCATAAACTTAAATACCGATACTCTGGGCCATTTGTTGTTCACGAAATACCCAGCCCACATAGAATTGTGCTGCGTGATTCACATACTGGACGTGTGAAAAAGGAGCCAGTGCACATTAACAGACTGAAAATGGCCTATGTTCGAGAGCCAAACCCATCCCCATATTTTATTGACAATGTTACTAGACGAGAAGTACAAGTTCCAAAGGCGGATTGTTCAACGGATGACAGTGATGACAAAGCCATATCATCTGAAAAAACACGAGATATCGAAAATACAAAGAGACAGAGGCCGCAGCGACTGTCCAAGAAACCTATACGTTTCCGCGATACTGACCATGTTGACCCAGAAACAATGAAAGATGAATTATCTGTTTCATCTGAACCTAATCAATATCATAAGGTGAAACGTGTGTTAGGTAGGCGCGAAACAACTGCTGGTTTGGAGTATTTGGTTCATATTCGCGGTGAACCTTCACAACGTTCATTTTGGGTACATGCTTCACAGTTGAACTATAAGCTTCGCAGGCAATTACAAATAGCGGTTCCACCATTGTTACAGTAATATGGGCACCCGGCTGCGAAATCGTTTTGCTGATGGCAGTATGTCTACTTTGCAACAGAATGGCGAGCAGCGTAGGCCCTGATCAGACTGCACGCATGTGCAGGCTGATCTGGGGCTGCGTTGATCGCAAATGTCGTAAGGTCCCCTTTTTTTTTTCTCTTTTTTTTTCCAGCCGGCGGCCCATATGTCCATGTTGTGAAGAAATATACAGTACATGTAGTTGCCGCAAACCAGTCACTCAACATGCAAATGTTTGATTATTTCTGATTACGATGAATCCGCAGTATTTTTATATAAATTACTGAATGTAGTAGTCCTTTGGCTGAGAAATGCGACCTTATCAGTTTATCAGAATGGATCTCAGCGGTGCAGAGACATACATGTGTATAGTTTGGCTTGATTCTAATATATTTGCTAAATGCTGAAATGATTATTGTCTGATTAGTCAACATTGTTGGCCCTGATCAGACTGCCACTATTTACATGCAGACTGATCTGATCCTACATACATGTATGTCACTTATGCTGTAAGGCCCCTTTTGCCAGCCTTGTTCTCATTTATGGTAAA
>JBEVXT010000040.1:0-2770 GCA_040505955.1 Sedimenticola sp.
CGAACTCTGATTGCCTATCCGGCTCGCTGTCTGTCTCCTTGTAGACAATGGCGAGGTCCCGGGGGTCGGTTCCCTTGATGGTACATCCCAGAGCCTGGGCGATTACGTCGGTGATGAGCAGGCTAAGGATGAACACCTGGTCAGTGTTACCTCTGCCCTTCACGCGGAAGACTTCATGGATCCACTCACGCAGGATCACGTTGAACCTCTCGAAGAATCGAGACTCGAGACAGTTGAAAATTCTTAGGTAACTCTGGTTCACCGACATGTGGTATGATGACTTGATGGACGTCCTCAGATGGTCGACGGAGATGTTGACGGCCGCGGGGTCTCCTGGCAGCTTTGCCAGGACGTCCTCGAGGCTGGTGCACTGCTCCAGGATCGGAAACTGGACAGATGCCAGGGACCTGGAGACCTCCAACTCCTCAAGGAGTTCGTCGTCAGAGGCATCCTGTGCTTGGCGTACTTGCTCTTCATCTTTTTGGCGAACCTTTTCTTCAAGTTTATCTTGCAGATTTTCGAGCGAAGCAAATGTATCAGCGGCCCTCTTTTTCTTGTCGGCCACCATGTAGTGCGCGTCCGCCGTTCGTCTAGTGTGACATAGAAGTTCTGCTACATCGTCCGCCCTAGTGGGGTCGTCCGACCTCGCATTGGTGGTTAAAGTCATCCTCACGCCCGTGATGCTGTAAGCCCCGTGGATGGCCTCAGCCCCCGACATCTTCCAGGCCTTGGTGATTAGCTTGATGGCCGCGGAGACACGTTGTATGTATGGAGTTCCGGTTCTGTCAGTAAAGACAAAGTCGTCGTCTTGCCTGTCAAGCATCGTGAGATATGAGAGCAGGGCCTGCCACGTCTGTGGGCTGACTGGCAACTCTGCCGGGCCATGCGCTGCCGTGGTCTTGTGCTGCGGCACCCCGATCACGCGCGACGTAACCCCCTGTGACGTGAACTCTTTGGCTGCCCGCACCCGCCTGGCAGTCATGTTCACAATGGCCGATATACGGCATCCAATCTTTATCGATATCAAGATCATCAGAACCCCAGTCGCGGCATAGGCGATCTCGGTCTGGTCGGCCGTGTGATCGACTGCCTGTAGCGATGCGAGTATGCGCTGCACGTGGGCGGATCCTACAAAATAACTTCTCGCCATCACCGGCATGATTGCGGATTCGGTGTTTTCTTCCCGCTTCTCAGCGCGCCTGGCGCTCTTATCGAACCTCAGCGCCTTTCCCAGATTTCCAACCAGAGCCATCAGCGATGACGCATTGGGAACTACGGGTCCTCTGTTGAGGCTGTAATTAAAGAAGTTCTTCAATACTGTTAGGTAACTTGCCAAGGTCCCTGGGGCCAACTTCTTGTTCTTGACCAGCGAATGCTGGGTCAGGAACCAGCTGTTCATACGCTCGACTGTAAACGCCTCCATTCCGATCATCCCTGTTGCGTTCCAGTAGGACTGGACATTTGTAGCGTACTGGGTTGCGTTTTTTCTAGATAAAAGACCACCCTCCACGGACGTGAGGTAATCAAAATATCGTCTTACAGCGACGCAATACCTGTCCTTGCCCTTGCCGTCTTTCCTTGGTGCGATGGAATACGACGTTGAGGGTCGTGTGTTCTTCGTTCCTATTGGTGGCGTAACGGCGGGAAGTGGATGTGGGTCTGGTATCACGTCAACGTATTCCTCATCATCATCATCATCATCATGTGTCACTCTTTCCACAGGCTTCACGCGAATGTGGGTTAGCTTATGTTTTTTCAGGTCAGCCACGTACGCCCCACAGTCTTGGTAGTCGCAGAAATGGCGAAGGCGCCCGAAAACTGTTCTCGGCGGCCGTCCAATGGACTTGGCGAGCTTGACCGCCTCGTTGCGAGGCATCTGATGGCCCGGCTGCGTCGAATGCCTGAGGTGCTCCGTTAATCTGTCGGTAAGGAGTCCGCACATTGGGCACTTCCTTGTGTTTCGAAACTGCTTCGGTTTCGTGCGTGGCCTACCGCCGTGTTGAGATACAGACGTCGACGCTGTGGACGAGTGGTCATCACCATCATTCGGTGATGGTGTGCGCGCCTTGCGCATGCGCTTCTTCGTCCTAATCTTGGACCTAACGGTAGGTCTAACGGAGTATGAGCTGGCAGCAGGGGAGGGTGACCGACTGTCAGAGCTGGCAAAAGGGGACCTCTCGTCCTTCTGGCGCTTTCTCTTCAATGGCTCCGCTATCGGTGGCGTGGTGGAGCGGTCCGAGGGGGAGGGGCACTGTACCGCCTTGTCTAACCCCGTCTTCTGTGCAATCATCCCGGTCAATGCTTCCTCCGCAATCTTGCGGTCTTCCACCGCGATGGCCCACTCGTGAGTGGCGCGCGTGTGCTCGGCTAACGCAATCGACAGCTTCTGTTTGTACCAGGCTGCATCATGGCTTGGCGGCGAAGGCGGCGGCGAAGGCGGCGGGGTGGCCATGCGTTCCGGAGAGGATGTCGATGATTTGGAGGGAGTGGTGCCCTCGAAGAGGTGAGGCCACCCAGTGGACATCGGCACTACGTCCACTTCAACCACTACCTCGTACCTTCCTCTTTCCAGGTCCATCAGGGCTGGGCACTGTGTCAATGAAAGGTAATTGATATACGTTACTGTAAGTACATATTTATAAGCTTACATGCATATGCGACATATTTATTAGCTGGGAAAGCAGCATCCTTAGACACACATTGTGGCCAAATAGTATTGAAATTGGTGAATGAGTTAATGAGTTATTGAAATGAACATGTTCGGAAGGAC
>JBEVXT010000041.1:0-5114 GCA_040505955.1 Sedimenticola sp.
GTGTAGACAAAGAGATCTAAATGCGCATAGGTTGTCGGTATATGCATATTTTGTGACGGGGTCTTTGTCTAACGGGACTATAGAGTGGTTACGTTTGATGTGTTCAGGTAAATGTATTTTGTGAGACCCCAGGGTGAAATCTGTATTGAATAATTTGAATCTTATATTAGTCAAGAGAACTAGACGCCATTTCGTATTCGGTCTAGATTTAGACATTTCTTTGAAAGGATCTAATTCCGCCAGTTTCGCGATGACCCTCCTCAAATCTGACATGTTAGAAATGAGAATGGGTTCATCGAAAACCGATTGGTTGCCGTACGGTCTAAAATATCTGTATCGGTTGGTTTCGATATGCCTCATAATGAAACCGAAACTCAGATTTATCTTGAAAGCTCTAGTTTGACTATTATAAATTTCTAGTAGGCTCTGCTCTAAATCGTGCATAGTCATACCGGGATGCATCGGTACGTTGTACGTAGAATTTACATTGCCTGGCACGTTTGGGTTTAAAATTAACGGCGAATTGGTATTATAACATTTTCTCATTCCCTCGTCGACCTCGCCATTAGCCCCCACCCAAGGCGCTGTTTCGTCCTCGAAGGGCCGCGGTTGTAACCCACCCCCACCCACCTGTAGATGTTCGGTCATATTATGATTATGCAATTCCGCTCTGGATTCGAACCGAGACGAACATTTGCCGCATTTGTACGAGCTTGGACCGGGTCGTGGTTCTGAACTAGGACCGGGACTTGGTCCGGAACTAGGACCGGGACTTGGTTCGGAGCGAGGTATGGAATGAGATATTGGGTCGGGTGTGGGACTAAGTCGGGATTCGGGTTCGAGTCTTTGACGTTTGGCGGCATTACCTTGCGTACTCGCGGGCCTCTTACCGTGCTTTATCTTATTGTGGAAACGAAGCCGATTACTAGTTGCGAAGGATTCGTCGCAGAACTGACAGTCGTAGGTTACGGAACCGAGACATTTCTTTTCGTGTTCGATCTTATTGGTATTTCTAGTGAACGTTTTAGAACATTTGGAACATGGTATACAGACTTTGAAATGTACAGAATTAATGTGCTGTTTCAAATTATAAACGTACGAAAAACTCTTACCGCAGGTCTGACAAACGTGTTTAGTCGATTGATCAGTTTGGTGAATGGTCCTAATATGGCGCAACATGTTCTGACTTTGCGCGAATGTTTGTTCACAAATATGGCATTTGTGTTTGGAACTTGATGCCCCTTTTGTAGAATCTGTGGGTATACCCGAAGGTCCTGGAGTCGTTGTTTTTTCAGTCGTCGTTGTTGTTGTTGTCGGTCCGGTTGTTGTTTTTGATGTTGTAGCTGCCGGATGTGAGATAGCCATCGCGGACTTACACTTGATTTCGTGAGCGTTTCTATTGTTATTTCGTGTGAACGCTTTCCCGCAAAAGCTACACGCTACTGTCACGTTATCGTGTACAGTTCGAGTGTGTTGAAGGAGGTTTTTCCTTTCTTTGAATTGTTGACCGCATACTTCGCACCGGGGAGATTCCATCGTGGGCTGAATATATATATATATATATAAGACAACGTGCGAATAGCAAGAAGAAATAAGTTCATTCTTTTAATTACGAATATCTCCAAATTTAGATTACTCGCTCACTGAACAACTGCAAATTGAATGAGGAATAAGAGATATATAGATAACAAGAAGCGCATCGTTAACACTAAGCTAATCCCCTCGCTGGCAACTTTGATAGTAACGTAAATGCTAAGTAATATTTCGCGACCTTGACCTTGGGCGTAGAAGTCCGAGTAAACGTCACACTCCGATATATTCAGGCATACGCTGTTGACACATAATATTGAAAGCCGTCAACACGTTCCTAAGAAATGGAGTTAAACATATTTGTTAAAGCTGCAAACGCTAAGTCCAATTTTGTGAACACACATCTAGTGGCGGCCATTTTGAATTATAACGAGCTGCAATCGTATAATTATTTTATAACGGGATACCTAATTAGATGTATAGTCGGACGTATAGTTATAAGACGCGCGCGTAATACAACCGGCCCCGTCTTAAGCTACCTTAGATGTTGCTAGGTCATTAAACACAAACTAAAGTAGCATAATACAACTGCCTCGTTCCATACTGGCTGCATACGTTACTATAAGTGTAAGGATAAAGTTAGGGACGGGCGAACGGACGTACGTACGGCGGTCAATCGCAGCATTCAATATTAATATAAGTCTAAAATATGATAGAACTATCCATACCTATGTATATGTAAGAGAAATGACCGTGAAGCGGTCCATTTACTACTTACTGAAATTTATATGCACGACTCGTATTGAGATTTGGATGGTGGGAAATGCTACGTTCGCTTATGGGACGTAAACAGACATCTAGTGGCGGCCATTTTGAATTATATCGAGCTGCATTCGTATAATTCTTTTATAACGGGATACATAATTAGATGTACAGTCGGACGTATAGTTATAAGAAGCGTTCGTAATACAACCGGCCCCGTCTTAAGCGACCTTAGACGTTGCTAGGCCGTTAAACACTAAATAAATGCGCTATATAACAACTGCCTCGTTCCATGAATAATAGTGGCTACACACGACAACATAATTGTTGTAAATTGCCTGAATAATTTGAGTTCTCGATTTAAACACGTCGCTACACCCCCAGCTTAGTTAATCGTGCCAGCGGTTATAATACCGTAGGCCATTAACTCAATATGTATGCTTGAAATCACGGAGCTTGTTTGGTCGAGCCTGAGCTGGGCTCAGGCTCGGCCAATCAAGTTGTTTGGTTGAAAGTTCGCATTACCAGTAGATGCTCAAGACTGTTTTTAATAACTGTTCATTGACAAGGTTAACGCAACCGGTAGGGTACATTAGTGTATAAGCGTGCGCGCGTGCGAGCGGAATAACCCAGACACACATACGGTTGGATTGATCTAGATAGAAAGACAAACGGTCGTACGGACCACGACGGACAAATAGTTATGCGGACGGACGAACGGACAGAATGATATCGGGTAGAAAAGATAGACAGTATAGTAGACGGGAAGACAACTAGCCATACATACATACGGACGTATACGCTGAATGAATAGCGCAGTTTAATCACTAGAAGACGGGATGCTAAGTTTATATTCCAAAACTCCTATTGAAATGCGATGAATAATATATAATACATACATACCTCGTACGAATATCTCGACTCGCGGTTCGTGAATATTTCGGGATTCGTGATGATTCGATTGGACCTGAAAAGACATAAAAACTTATATGTTTCGTAGTTGGCTAATACTGAAGACATAAAACACACTAAATAAATACATGTAAATCGAGTGTCCCGGTATGCGATTGTCTAATGGTCGAATGAAATACCGTACACTAAGATGAAATATGAAGGTTGATGTGAAATATACAATTGATGATTGAATATTGTGCACAATGCACTATTTATGGGCGCTATTTATGTTGCCCTACTTTCTATCTTGCGTATAGTAGTTATTGCTTTGCCATTTCGCCACTGGTGGGTGGGGGGATGGTACGCGCTGCATATTTTGTCCGAATACCTATGATGAAACTTTCCTATGCATCAATAATTGGTTTTAGTATAAAGATTAGTATCTGTATATATAGTTCCTAACATGTTAAATCGACATGACAATAAATTATGTTGTCGTTTGGTTGCAACTTTGTAGATCATTCTTTTGCTCTGTTTGTTTACGTGGGCAGCCTCGTTCTGGGTTATTATGGTGTCGAGCGGTTTCGCCCCGGTTACCTGTTCGTCCCGGGTGGTTTTCGCCCCGGTCGAAAAAAAGTGTTATATAGGCGTGTATGCGGATGGTTTCGCCCCGGTAAAAATATGTTGTATGTCTGGTAGTTTCTCCTGCAACTTAACTTCCAGTTCCCGTTTAATAGCTAGATTCCGCTAGTGTATAGAATATATTTTTTTTTTTTTGTTCCGAGGTATAATTATTTTTAGTTTCATTTTAATCTATTTTATGTCAAATTAAAGCAATGATTTCGAAGGCTAATACAGCATTGAATCTATTTTAGGTGAAATTTGGAAGAAAGTGACTGTGTAGAACAAACTTATTATTGAAATAGAATACAGAAAATAAGAAAAATATAGGTTAAGTTAATTAAATAACTTGTTGAATATACATATTATACATTTAATCCAATATGTCCACCACTACACGATACCCGCCTCGATCGTGACAATATATGTATTCCCTATATCCCGGTATTTTACGTGTATGAACGAGCGAATTAATAAATCCAAAATAATCCGGTTGCACTATAATTAATTATATTCAAAATAAGTGTATGTTCGGTCTGGTCAGCGGTCACGTGCCGTTGTAACGACGTCGGTCATTGGTTAGATTGTCGTGTGTGGAATATGAAGCGAATCTGGGCGAAGCAACGGAAAATACGGGTCCATTAACCCGCGGGTTAAGGCTTCGTGACATCCTACGTGTGTGACCTTTACCCTGGGCTTATCTGGAGGTGGGGGAGGCACGAGCGTGGATTAGTAACGGCGAGGTAGAAGACGCATTCAACAATGGGTGAGGGATCGGGACGAGGAAACGTAAAATATGTGAAATTTACCTGAGGGTTAAGGATTTCATTCGTTGAAGACAGACGGACGGATAGACAGACTCATACGACGCCGTATGCGTGCTATAAGCGACCCTTCCTTCGGAAGGCTCGCACATAATACAACAAAATATCAACAAAACATCAACAAAACATCAACAAAACATCAACGTACCTTGAATAAATATCTGTTCGTTGTGGAGACGGGTGGGACGTCAACCGTACTCTGTTAACGATGGTATTCGTATATATATATATCGCTTCTTATGGCGAAATGTTCATAAATTCGATAAGTCCAATATTCGGTTCACAATGTTAAATATATATATTCCGGGATCTGAGACACGTCCGTTCACGGTGATGACTTCTATAACAATGAAGCTCGCACACGGTTCCCACGACCCGAACAGGTGTTCGGCGCCACTCTCGAGAAGGTGCGAAGACCAATTAGCGACTCTGCCCGTATGTGTTAAGGGAGCGTTCGCGCCTTCCGGAGGTGTTGGGGGGCGA
>JBEVXT010000042.1:0-2327 GCA_040505955.1 Sedimenticola sp.
ATCTCGGATGCCGGAAGTTCCTGGACGAAACAGGCGTAGTTCCTGATCGCAATATCGAAGAGGGCGCCGTAATGTCTTGCCGGGATGCTTACGCGATTCTTGATCTCCTGCAGCAGAATGTACCGGCTCTGGGGATTGAGTAGTTTATCTGCGGTAAGAACCGGACGGATACCGTTCTTTAGGTCGCCGCCGGAGGCTGATTTCTTATCCTGTCTACGAAGATGAAGCATCGGTCTGGCTCTGTGCCCACGTCCTGTGGTGGAGCTTGTAGAGCCAACCTATGACCTGTGCGGGTTCTGGTTTTGGGTCAGGGGACTCGAAAAAGCAGATATGCCTATTTCGCTCTTTGAACAGGTGTACTGATTCATCCAGTGGATTCCACAGTCGGGAGCCAGCGGTTGAAAACATGTTCCATGCCGGCAGTTCTGACAACATGGTGATCAGCCGTTTCTCACGGTTTTTCGGGGTCCGGCCTTTCTCTTCTTGGATAAAAGTTTCCAGTTTGCCAAGGGGTATATCGGAGTAGTTGTCCATGAGGTGTTCGATACCTGCCAGTCGATATAGCACGATGATGATCACTGGTACCCAACCAGACAGATCAAGTTCGATCAATTCATGGAGGGCCTCTGTTACACGATGGCCTTCGTTCGCATTCTCGTATAGTGCCTTCATGACGATATCATCTTGGATATCGCCGGCATGTCTACAGAAAACCCTTTCCCTGATACCGGATGGTTATCGGTAGCGGTTACGTGTGGTATGCATCCCTTTGCCGCACACGCCTCCTGTTTTACGGGCGCGGCAGCCCTTTCGGATAGGGCCTTTGCCATTAAATACCCCTTCCATTGATTTGGCCATTTGATGTCCTTTTGTTATGCCATTTTGCTTTGACCCTTTACTATGAATAACGGAAAGGTGTGGAATTGGCGATTACCATGTTTGTCGGAGTACAGTGTCTTTTTTCTAATAGTGAGGGGGAGGAACTCATGGCATTAAGAAAGAAAGTGGCCAAGAAAAAAGTAGCTGGGAAGAAAGTAGCGGCCAAAAAGGTGGCGACAAAGAAGCGGGCAACAGCTGTCGGCGGTAAGCCGGATATCGTTTCATCGCTTCGTGAACAGCTGAAGGCTTCGAAAGCGGATAACCGCGAGCTTGTCAAGAAATTGCGTGGTAGTGAGCGCCAAGTAGCCGCGCTATTGAAGCTCCTGGAATCGAGTCAGACTGATGTTAATAAATTCCTTACACGCCGTGTAAAGGATGCGGTAGCAAAATACGATATCGTGGTTGCGCCCAAGAAACGCCGCCGCCGGGTCAAGAAGAAAGCAGTGCAAGAATAGCCTTCTGGATGTTTCTATGACCCTGTATCCTCGTCTACTGTACTGAATTCTCTCCTTGAATTAGTATCAATTAGTGATATCATTAAAAATGAGCCGAAAGCACAAAAGGACCCTGGCTGCCATCTTCGAGGACCCGGTCAGATCAGACATTACCTGGACCGGTATCGAGACGTTGTTAAAAGCGCTGGGGGCTGAGCTTTCAGAAGGGCGTGGCTCCCGTGTCCGGATCGCTCTCAATGGTGTAAGGGCCGTCTTTCATCGGCCGCACCCGGAGAAGGAGACCGACAAGGGGGCCGTAAAGTCGATGCGGCGATTTCTGACCGAGGCTGGCATTGAACCTTGAGTGGCCTGCGGGCTAAAACCTAGAAAGTGTAGAAAGGCATGTTGGAACATAAAGGCTATATAGGTTGCGTGGAATTCGATGATGAAGCCGGGGTTTTTAGCGGTGAGGCCATCAATACTCGCGATGTAATCACCTTCCAGGGCACTTCTGTCGAGGAGTTGCAGGCGGCCTTCCGTGACTCGGTGGAAGACTACCTGGAGTTCTGCGCTGAGCGTGGTGAGCAGCCGGATAAGCCCTTTTCCGGTAAGTTCATGTTGCGAACCACTCCTAATCTCCACCGTGAACTGTATGTGGCCGCCAAGCGGGCAGGAAAAAGTCTGAATGCCTGGGTAGCGGAGCAGCTTGAGCGGGCTGCGCACGTTTGACTCATCCTTGGATAAATCTCGATGGATGGATCGCACCTAAATATGGGAACGAAAAAGTGACTATTTCTTATACAATCTCAAGGAAGCCTTAGATGCTGCGCTTGGCAACTAAATGTTAACAGGGTTGTCCACAGAAATTGTGGATAAGTTCTTGCTGGACTATATTCAAAACGAGAAGCGAATAGACAGGGCAGTGTAGGTGGTATTGTGTTGGTTCAGCCATAATGAGACTTTTTGCATACTCAGTTAAGTAACTCCAGTCGGAGAATTTTGAGCAATTCTCCT
>JBEVXT010000043.1:0-3384 GCA_040505955.1 Sedimenticola sp.
TCCTTTAGATCATCTTTCGAGTATTTGCTCGTCATGCTCGGTGTACTCTCGTCGTCCAGCTCTGAACTTTCAAATGATATATCTGCTTCTGATCCCAAAGGGGGGATGCTTTTATGTCTTTTCGAATGTGATTGTGAACTCGAGTGGTACGGTGAAGGTTTGCTGCTTTTGCGACGCCGAGGCATCTGTCCCAACCGACAACTATCGTCTGTGTACTAATGGGTGGGTGGGGTAGCGGGTGAGGCTATTGTCAATACATAAATCAAGGATTCGGTAATGTTGCGCGCACAAGGAAGGTTAGAACATAACTAAAAGAATATTCCAGCAGTTTATATTCACTTTGTACACCAACCCGTTCCACCGAAAAACTCTAAATCACCATATAATCCGTTTTTTTTTCAGAGAAAAAAATTGTTACCGCCATTTTTCATTACCGGAAGTCATAATCACTTTCGAATGAGTGATATCACCCTTTCCAATAGGTGATATCACGAACTGCTATTAAATACCAAAACGGCGCCCCATATGTACATGCATTGCTGTAACGATGGAACTAGCTTAATGACATTATATCCCGTAACAAGTTACAACGGCACTGGCGCGATGACCTTAATCCCGTAACAAGTTACACCGGCATACATGATATAACGACTGAAATTGGCTCGATGACCTTACATGACGTAACAAAGGCAGTAGCTTGATATTTCCCCTGGATTCTCGCTTGTGTGCTGCCGAAACACTGCCGCAGAGAAGATCCTCATATGAGACAGAAATTATATGAAACCATTTCTTAATTCTGTTGACATCAGATGTCTATATGCATGCATATTAGGTATGTATGGTAACTTCTGACAATACAAGATGGCCTTTGCAACGGCACAAACATAAACTCCACAACTGTATGGATCCGTCTGTCTTGGAAAATTAGGTGTTTCACTGTAAAACATAACTGCCCATTCAGATTTATTCAGCACAATTCCACTGTGCACAAGTGCTTCATAGCTAAGATATCTATATAGTTGATAACAGACATAGCTAGCATCAGAATTCCTTCCATATGAGTCAGAGTATATAATTGTTTTATTTGCAACATCAATTACAATTAATGTCCAATGTACGTCATTTTCATTAATTGGAACAATAATGAAGTCGTAGTTCAACCAGATTTGTTTATTTTCTACTTTAGATATGGTACCATTAATTTTTTTTGGATTACCATCCCTCACAAGTCGCTGACTGAACCACCCGCTGTCTACAGCATATGCCAAATGGGAACAGTGTTTAATGAGAAGAGACATGTACACATTAATGTTTTCACCAGTCAACCACCCTGAAACATCGGTAATCGTTTTGAAGAACTCTTTATTCAATTTTGAACCAAACAATTTTGTTCCAAACATAGTTAGAGGCCTTGTGGCACTTGTGTCCAAAGGTAAAAGTTTAATTTCTTTCGCCGAAGACAGTGTAGGCTTCCTTAACATTGCTTTAACTTCTCTTTCAGGGTCATGAAATACAACACTTCTGGTATAAAAAAGATATGCCTCCACACTACCAAAGTCTGTTAAAATATCATTCTTGTCACTGATCATACCTTTGGTGTCTTTACTATACTTTATGTACTTGCCATTCTGTTGAACAAGTATTGATTTCAGGTTATATTTCATATTTCCTACATCGTACGCCTTTTTCAGTTGTCCTTCTAAATCAATAACAAGAATTTGCTTCACTGTAAGAGACTTGCAGTTTTGAACGTGGATAACAAAATTACACGGAAGTGATGTAATAAAACATGAAGGTTCAGGTGAACATTTGCAAACATTCATTGATGGCTCACCTTCCATTATTGTCAAATGTTTCAATACATTATTCATGCTGAACGTTTCAAGAGATACAACTGAAATGGATTCCGACTTCACTTCAACAAGTTTACACTTATGGCAGGACCAAATCTTAATTTTAGAAAGTTCAAGGTACTCGTGGCATAATGCTTTAATATTAGTATCTGAATAAAAAGCAAATTTAATGAATTTATCAAAGAAATATGCAGGATGTATATCATTAATCACAAGATCCAAGGACATGGATTGTTTTATTTGCTTCATCAGGTTTACAAATTGACCTCCATTGCTCATCTCCTGCAAGATTACTGTCTTAGTTTGTGACACGGTACTGATCCGTGGGTCTTTTAGTAGGATCTTAACCCCACCAGTTTCAACCCAACATTGAAGGAATGGTAAAATATAAGAAGGCAGCTCCGGATCTTTGCGGTCAAATATCAGAATGTAAGCTGTAGGGAGCATAAAGTTTGCATCAATGGTGCGTATATTTAAGTCATCACAACAAAAGTAATCTGGATCTACTTTTACTACTGCATTATAATGGCCATCAGTGGCCGAGGGTCCACGATGGCAAACTGCACTTTTGAAGTCATAACAAACATCATAATGACCATTCGCACATTTTATTTTCAATTGCTCATTTATATGCACCCTATTGTGTAGTTTTATTGTTGTTGACTGTCCCGATGAATCAAACACATGCAAATATCGTAGCAAATGTATTATTAAAGTTCTAGGAAATACTGTTATGATTGTGTCGCGTACATCATGGTCCACCAATGATTGCTTACACCCACTACAAGATTTACTGATAGACTCGGACGTAAATTTATCGTTTAATAACGTCTGCAAAGAATCATTTTTTTTCATGTGTAATATTAGTGAATAATGATCAACTTCCCTAACTGTGTTTAGTTGACAAGAAGAGCAAATATCTCTGAATTGCCATTTTAGAACATTTTCTAAGGCCACATCATTGAATATTCTGACAAATTCATATGCATCTTGTTGGGCATCCTGTGTAAAAGACGCAATTGCAGATACAATACGGTTCAAAGTATCCATTAACGTGGGCACAGGCACTAGACGACATTCATTTCTACTATCTTTCATAAATCGCCATATCTTCACAATTCCCTCAATTGCTAGGTCAATATTAGACTGATTAACATTAATAGTGTTATTTTCATATTCTAAATATATCAACTGATCTGACAATTGACTAACCGAAAGGGCCTGAATCACTGAATTCATACAGCATGTAACACCAACATTTTTCATTGGATGTAACTGAATTTGTTTTTCTTTATTCTGCTCGAATGATTTCTGCTGTACAAGCCGCTTTTCATTACTTAATTTACCTGTAGTACTAAGTATACCGGTTGAGGGCCTCTTGTCTTTTTCCAAATCACATTTTTGAGGCGCAGTTTCATCAATCTTATTCACCAACGATGTCTTTTCATTACTTAATTTACCTGTAGTACTAAGTATACCGGTTGAGGGCCTCTTGTCTTTTTCCAAATCACATTTTTGAGGCGCAGTTTCA
>JBEVXT010000043.1:3484-5198 GCA_040505955.1 Sedimenticola sp.
TCAATCTTATTCACCAACGATGTCTCTTTCAATTTAATTTCAGATGAAGGTGCCTTCTGATATTTACCCTGCTTGTCTAATAAATTTAAAGACTGTGTACGTGGCTTGTTCCACTGTTCCTCAACAAGAATATTTTTCTTCTGACAATTTTTAACACTTTTTAGACTTCGTTTATACGGTGAATGTCTCACTTTTCTAGAAAATGGTTTTCTAGTAAATACTGGATACTTAAGGCAGTCCAAAGCGACAAGTTTCTGAACACCAACAGTGGAACTTTTTAGACTTTCCGAAAACTCGTCAAGTCTGTGTTGTGTTCTACCGCCCAGGCATACGTGTTTTAGTATACGAAAACGGTTTTCTATCGTACTATTAGTTGTAGCCACATTTTCTAACGAATTGTAAGCATTACAAGATCCAGGCTTTACTGTACCCTGAAGATAATCTTTATTGTATCGAGACAGATCACCCATCAATACACCAGACCATATAGGAAATATTGGCATGAGTCTGGTTTTTAAATATTCAGCGAACGTTGTAGAATGCAATGAGTTGATTATTGTACTGTCACAAATAGTAGGAGGATTACTGCTGTGAAACTTTGCTGCCTTTTCTAAAATAGAGTTACTCCAGTCTTTGAAAGTTGATGACCCAATAACTTGAAAATCTTCTTCAGTATACAAGTTGGGGTTTGGTTTTCCACCATCATTTGGAGAGCTTTCTTCCATGAACCAACTTGAGTTAGCAAACTCTGCAGTAGTTTGAAAGTTATTTATTTTCCTCAAGATTCGATCATAGAATTCACGGTTATATTGTGTAATATAATTTGAACCTACAACAGCATATATATCAAAGAGTAGTTCATGTGCGTCTCGTATAGATTGGGAATTCATAAGTAACCCTATCATATACATGAAGATTTTCAGTTTTTGCTCAGCTATATCCTTTTTCTTCATGTATCTCTTGGCAGTATTCATGAAATGGCTAGCACAGAAATGAACTAGTGTTTTTTTGGCATCAATCACTGTAGCTGTACCTTCACATATCTGCCAAGCTCTAGAGAGAAATGTTTCCAGTGATTCTCCATTGAACTCTTTGAGAGCAGCAAGAAGAAAAACCATTGCTTGGTCACTGATAATCATCTTAGGAATTACTAATTTATTTTTATTGTGACCAAATAGGCGTTTTTCCGCCTGCCGAAAACTACATATCCAGTCAAGAACAATTGAGAGGCTTTGATCAACACTTAACATAGCTGTAACAGGAATACCCATTTTCCCTTTAACAGGATGTCGAATTGCTAGTTCGTAGTACAAAAATTGCTTACCATCATCACGCCTTCTAACAACACTTCCTGTTGCATCCCAAAATAATGCATCTTTGTCTGCCCTTTCATTGTACAGTCGTAGTCCAGGTTCTGACCAATATAAAATGTAACATGGAGATGCACATATCTTTTGAATAAATCCTCCCGCCAATGTTTGGTACATATCTTTTTGGAGTTCAATTAAACTTTGTAATACATCGTGATCTAACCTCCCACGCTGCCGAGACTCTACAGCAATCTGTGCATAAACCCGCGAGTCTTTCCCCAACCCATCTCGGTTACCAGACTAATTGCTCCGTTGATAGCGACTCAAGCTTTTTAAGATATGTAGCTAAAGGTTTTGCCCCACATTGAAATTCTTTTTTTAATTCCTCTCGTTCCTTACCTGAA
>JBEVXT010000044.1:0-12871 GCA_040505955.1 Sedimenticola sp.
CCTTTCATCGCCTGGTTCGAGAGGGTGTTTATTGTACAGAATGGGGGACTGATGTCATATTGAATGATGCCGGCGAGCGGACATAGCTTTTGGCGTATGACGCTTCGCTTATACGCCCTACGGGCTCCAGCTAGACCAAGCCTCGATTGATCTGTCCAAGGCATTGATTCAAGAGGGAGGTATTCCAAAGAAAGCGCTCGACGATGCATTGCATGTTGCAATTGCTGCTGTACAGGGCATTGATTTTCTTCTCACCTGGAATTGCAGGCATATAGACAATGCGGAAATGAAGCCTAAAATTAGAAAAATAATTGAAATTCACGGCTATCTGTGCCCTGAAATATCAACCCCAATCGAACTTATGGGAGTGCACGAAGATGGCTGATGACGTACTCAAAGAGCTTTGGGATACAAAGGACAATATTGCCAAAGAACACGGCTATAGCATTGAAGGCTTGGCTGAATACTATTTAAGGAAGCAAACTGTCAGACATGGGCGGTTTCACCAGGAAAAGAAGACAAAGAAAGCCGAACATGGCGCTCAACGCGGACGCTCGTAAACTCGCGCCGGTTAATGCAAAAGTTAATGTCCGCTTCTGGCTAAAAGCGGACATCTCAACTCCATCGGTGTGAGGTTCTTTTCGGTCACGTAACGGACAATGCCAACCCTTACCAGGGCAGAGCCCTTTTTTAAAAAGGTCATCTCAGCGATCTCTGCGTCCTACTTTTTTATTTCTGGATGGACACTGGTGCCGCTCGCAGCTATAGATGGATCACCTTACCGGGGTTGAGTATGTTTTGCGGATCCAGCGTCTGTTTAATCTGTCGCATCAGCACAACCCCTTCCGGGCTCTCCTCTTCAAGGAAGCCGATCTTGCCCTGGCCGATGCCGTGTTCGCCGGTACAGGTGCCGTCCATCGCCAGAGCGCGCTGCACCAGACGGTGGTTGATCTCCTCCGCCTCTTCCACCTCCTCGGGTTTTTCCGGATCCGGCAGCAGCAGTAGGTGAAAATTGCCGTCACCCACATGGCCTAATAGAGTAATGGGCATGGAGGCGCGCTCTATATCCTTCTGTGTCTCATCGATGCACTCCGCCAGCCGTGAGATGGGAACGCAGACATCGGTGGTGATCGGCTTGGCACCGGGGCGCAGTTGCAGGGCGGCGGGGTAGGCGTCGTGGCGCGCCTTCCACAGGCGGTTGCGCTCCTCCTCCAGGGTTGCCCACTGGAAGTCGGCGCCACCGAACTCAGCGGCGATCTCCTGCACCGCCTCCGACTGCTCCCGAACCCCCGTCTCGGTGCCGTGAAACTCAAGAAAGAGATGGGGTACCTCCGGGTACTCCAGCTTGGAGTAGCGGTTGATGCCATGCATCATCAGCGGATCGAGAAGCTCGATGCGGGCGATGGGGATGCCTGACTGAATGGTGATGATCACCGCCTCGACGGCGGCGTGGATGGTGGGGAAGTTGCAGATGGCGGCGGCGATCCCCTCCTGGCGTCCCTGCAGTTTCAGTGTCGCCTCGGTAATGATGCCAAGGGTGCCTTCAGAGCCGATAAAGAGCCGCGTCAGGTCGTAGCCAGCGGAGGATTTTCTCGCCCGACTGCCGGTTTTGACGATACGGCCGTCTGCCATTACCACAGTGAGGGCGAGGGTGTTCTCACGCATGGTGCCGTAGCGCACAGCGTTGGTGCCGGAGGCGCGGGTGGCAGCCATGCCGCCAAGTGAAGCGTCGGCGCCGGGGTCGATGGGAAAGAAGAGGCCGGTATCGCGCAGGTGCCGCTCCAACTGTAACCGGGTGACGCCCGCTTCCACCGTGCAGTCGAGATCCTCACTGCTGACCCGCAGAATTCTATTCATGCCGCTTAGGTCGATGGTGATGCCACCACTGAGCGCCTGGACGTTGCCCTCGATGCCGGTGCCGGTGCCGTAAGCGATGATGGGAACGCGGCAGCGGTTGCAGACGGCGGCGATCTGGCTCACCTCTTCGCTGCTGTTGGCGTAGATCACCGCCTCTGGCGGTGCGCTGTCAAAGCCGGACTCATCGTGACCGTGATGTTCGCGCACCGCCACGGCGGTGGAGAGCCGGTCGCCAAACAGTGTTTTTAGTTCGGAGATCGCTTTCTCTGCGGTGTTATAGTTCATCTCTTGTCCCGTTGCATTGAGGGAATCAGTCTTTGACAGGCGACATTTGTAACTATTCAGCTGGCGCTCGGGGTCGGAGTCGATCGCGGCAAAAAATGGTGCATTTTCCCATGATCTCAGCGCAATCGACTCCGACCCCTACCGTAAAGGGGTTGTACCTGATTTTTATCTCGGGAGTAAGATAGCAACCGATGGTGGTAGGCCGCAATGTTTTCAACTCGCCTCCGATACAGGCGACGGGTGAAACGTCTCATCTATACTCTGTATATCAGCGACACTTTAAGGAGTGGGCAATCTGTATGGCATTGATCTCTGTTGATGCGGAATTTGTGACGTGAAACGCACAAGCCGCTGGCTGATTATCGTGATTATTCCCCTGCTTCTTTTTCTCGGGGTGAAGGGGGTTGTCCATTTCAAGGTAAGGAGTGAGGTGGATCACTTCATCACGATGGCCGATCCATTTGTCACCATCCGTTATGAGAGCATCAGCACCTCCCTGCTGGGAGTGGTTGCCCTGGAGGGGGTATCGGTGGTTCCCCGGGATGCGGTGGAGGTGGTTCGTATCGGTGAGCTCAAGCTGGATGGCGGCGATGCCGCCTTTCTCCTGCAGTTGACCGGTGGACTGAGCCTTGAGGCGCCGCCGGAGAAGCTGTACATTGCAGCGCATCGGATTGAACTTCCCCTGGATGGGGGGTATCTCTTTATGAATGAGGGTGGTGGATCCAAAAACCGCCCCGCTGAGTGTACCCTTGGCGGTATTCTTCAGCATGTGGGCCTTGATCGTCTCGACTACACCAAACTGCAGGCGGATATGGTTTTGGGTTACCGTTACAACCCGACGGCGGCAACACTGGCGATCGACCTCGATTTCAGCCTGCAGGATATTGAGTCATTTCAGTTCACCCTCTTACTAAGCAATCTACCCACCCCCGGCGGCATGATGACCGGCGCTATCCCGGTGCTGTCGGAAGCCGCCTTCGATTATCAGCTGGAGCCGGACTATATCCGGGGCATGACCAACTACTGTGCAAAACAGGCGGGCAGGACGCCAGCGGCGTTTATCAACACGCTCTTCGCTATGAGTGATCAGGACTTTTCCCACAATCTGGGTTTTGTTCCCGGCCGTGGACTGCGTGCAGCCCTGAAGAGTATGATCAGCCGCGCCGCGCCGGTTGAGATGAAGTTCAATCCGGTGGCGGGATTCGATCTGCGCAAGCTCGGAGAGTACAGTACTGGTCGGCAGATTGCTCTGTTGGGGATGGAGCTGTCTGTCGGCGGCAAGCGTATAACTGATCTCGACTTTAGCGCTCAGCAAAACCGCTCATCGACAACGCCGGGGCTGTTTGACGGAGGTGATTCGGGAGCTTTCACCTCTGAGGATCAGAGCCGTAGCGCCCTACCCAGGGCACGCTATATTGAGACCGGGATGAATGATCTGGAACGTTACCTGGGCTATGACGTGCGTATCTATCAAAAAAACCAAAAGAAGCCGAAAGTGGGTATATTGAACAAGATGAAGGAGGGAGTGCTGGAGGTGGAGCAGCGTCTCCATGGGGGAAAGATGACGATGCAGATAGCCATTGACCGGGTGGAACGGGTCGAAGTCATGAGGCGCCGATAATGCAGTGGATTTTTCTCTATGCCGGCTCGGTCTGGGCGGTGGCCGCGCTGGTTCTGTTGTGGCTTGCCTGGGGTGCTGCGCGGCGCAAGGATTTTAACCGCCACGGTCGCATCATGGCGGTTCTGATGTTCGCCGCCTGGTTTTTTGTCGCGCTTTACCTGTTGCGCTACCGCTTTCCAGGTCTGGTGCCCCATGTCCCTCCCGAGTATGTCTGGTGGATAGCGCTCCATGGCACGGTTGCCCTGATACCTCTTATCGTAGCGACTTGGATGGTTCTCGCCCGCTGGCGTGAACGGATGCACCCCGATCGCCCCTCCCATTTCAATCGTCACCACCGTCTCTTTGGGCGGATTTTGATACCACTCTGGGCCTTTACCCATATCGGCGGCATCATCAACGCGTTTCTCTTCTACTGAGGTCGGGTGATGCAGCAGACCCTCTATTATGTTCACGACCCCATGTGCTCCTGGTGCTGGGCCTTCCGGCCGATCTGGCTTGAGGTTGCCCGTAACCTGCCAGCGGAGATAGCGCCCCGTCGCCTCCTTGGCGGCCTGGCACCCGACAGTGATGTGCCGATGGAGGAGTCGATGCAGCGTTATCTGCAGAAGACCTGGCACACCATTCAGGAGCAGGTACCCGGAACCGAGTTCAACTTTGACTTCTGGCAGCTATGCCTCCCCAGACGCTCCACCTGGCCCGCCTGCCGGGGAGTGATCGCCGCTCGGGAGCAGGGGGAGAAGTTCGAGGAGCCGATGATCCAAGCGATTCAGCGGGCCTACTACCTGCAGGCGCGCAACCCCTCCGATAGCGACACGCTGACAGGCGTGGCCCTGGAGATCGGGCTTGACGGGGAGCGCTTTGCCTCACAGTTAGAGTCACCCGCCACTCAGCAGCAGTTGACATTGGAGATGTCCGAGGGGCGTTCCATGGGGGTACAGGGCTTCCCTTCACTGGTGCTGAAGGATGAGAGGGGCTTCAAAAAGATACAGCACGACTACCTGGATGCCCGGCGGATACTCGACCAGCTGTAGGAGCAACCACTGTGTTTAATGTCTACACTGAAGTAGGTACTGGTTTTGCGGATCACGTCAAGGCGCAAAATCAAGGTGGGTGAAGTTTGGCGATGGAGTCGGATGATACTCTGGCGATAACTATTAGTAATTCGTATGAAAAGAGCAAACAGAAAAGAGTATGTAGCTCCATGGGAAAAAGCCTTTGACCGGGTGTTAACTCCTCTGGATGAGTTTATTCACCGTCAGACCACCAGTGGTGTTCTGCTTATGCTGTGTGCGATAGCGGCGCTATATATTGCGAACAGCCACTGGAGCGAGACATACCACCACCTGCTGGCGATGCCGTTTACCATCGGCGTAGAGGGTTTTCAGCTATCCAAATCGGTACATCACTGGATCAATGATGGCTTGATGGCGGTGTTCTTTTTCGTCATTGGTTTGGAGCTCAAGCGTGAGATTCTGGTGGGGGAACTGGCCGATCCAAAACAGGCGGTTTTGCCGATAGTTGCGGCCATAGGTGGCATGCTGGTACCCGTTGCCATCTATATCGCCATCAACCCGGAGGGGCACACTCTCGATGGCTGGGGCGTGCCGATGGCAACAGATATTGCTTTTGCCCTGGGAACATTGGCGTTACTGGGTAAGAGAATTCCCCAAAACCTGCTGATATTTCTGGTAGCTTTGGCCATTGTCGATGATTTGGGTGCCGTTGTGGTGATTGCGTTGTTTTATACAGAGACCATAAGTATTCCGGCGTTGGTTGTCGCGGCGATTGTGTTGCTGCTACTGGTTACGCTGAATCTTGGTGGGATACGTCGCCCTTTGCCTTATATCCTGCTTGGTATCGTTCTCTGGATAGCGATGCTCAAGAGTGGTGTTCATGCCACCCTCGCGGGCGTTTTTCTGGCCTTCACCATTCCCATGCGTCCGAAGTATGATCCGGATCGTTTCCTGGCACAGATCAACGAGATGGTTGAGTTGATCAAACGGGCCTACCAGCGGGAGGAGAGCATCGTCAAGAATGATGTGCTGCGTTCCAGGGTTCACGCCTTGGGAGAGGGTGTACTGTTGGTGCAGGCCCCGGCGCAGATTCTCGAACGTAAAATGCACCTGCCCTCTGCCTATCTCATTATCCCCATATTTTCTTTAGCCAATGCAGGTATTCCTATTGACTGGTCCTCTTTGGGCGAGATCATCACTCACCCGGTCTCCATGGGCATTGCCGCTGGTCTGGTAATTGGCAAGCTGATAGGTATTGCCGGCTTCTCCTGGGTTGCTGTAAAGGTTGGATTGACCACACTTCCCCCTGGATTGAATTTTAAGCATATTGTCGGCGTAGGTTTGATGGGGGGTATTGGTTTTACCATGTCGATATTTATTGCTGAGCTGGGTTTTGCTCATCATGCACAGGATCTTCTGATGGCTAAAACAGGGGTTCTTTTTGCATCGATTCTGGCGGGTATTTCTGGGTTTCTCTGGCTCTATTTTACCGCTGAGAAAAAAAAGGGGTAGTCAGGCAGGTCAGGGGTTTTAGATAGCTTATTGCCCGAAATCTAAAATCTCAGTGCATCCACGGTCCGTGGGTTGTCGATAAAGCGGTTACGGGTGCCTTGTAGTTTGTGGATGCGCTTGTTGCGGCTTTTCTCCGCTCTGTCGGGTGGATCCTCCTGGTGCCACTTTTTAAGCAGTTTTCCCTGGCGGCTGAAGATCTTCAGCCCATAGCTGTCATGCATATGGAACATGGCGCGGGCGATATTGCCTCGTGATTCCGGGCGTGGCTCCACCTTGCGCTGTCGCTCGTCAACCTCGAAATCACATCGGCCGAACTGCCGCTGTTCACCCTTGATCATGCCGAAAGGGATACTGCTGCGTGCCTTGTTGATCTCCTGACGTGCCGGATAAAGGTTGTGCATATCCGCTTCGATGCGGTTGAAGCGGGAACTGCGCTTGCGACATGACTTGCGACTCCTGCACCCCTCGGAGCGCATTGCCCAGCCCATGGGAAAGACGTGCTCAATATTGATACCACGGCCCCGCCGTGAACCGAATTTTTTCCCGCAGTAGAGGGTTTCGCCTCCCTTGGCATAGATCACATCCCAGAATTTGGGAAGCGCCTCGAAGTAGTCATTGAATTTGTACTGCTCCTGACTGACTGCAGGGAATGAGATCAGGAGAAACGCAGAAATAAAAAGCGGGAGATGGCGGCGTATCATGATTTGGCGCAACGTGGTCTTGTGGTTCAGTATCTGCCCGGTATCGAACGAAACGGATGAACTGCCAAATACCCCCCCTGTAGGAGCAAATTTATTCGCGATCGGCACGGGAAGTGCGTCCTTCACGAAAAATTCGCTTCTGCATGTAATAGGGGGTGGCGGGTGCCATCCGTCAGGTATTGATGTAATCCCGCAGGTATTTTACCTCTACCGTCATATCCTTTAGTTGCGCCTTTACCAAGTCACCGATGGAGACGAGGGTGGCTGGTTTGCCGCTATCGAGAACCGGGAGATGGCGGAAACGATGGTTGGTCATCATCGTCATCGCCTCTTCAACACCGGTGTCCGGCGTGGCGATCACCAGGTCGCTTGTCATCGCTTCATGGATGCCGGTACCGGTAATGTCTCCGTTACGCACGGCGCAGAAGCGGAGCACGTCACGCTCGGTGAGTATGCCCTGCAGGTCGCCGTTTTCTGCGACTACCATCACTGAGCCCACTTTTTTCTCACACATCAGTTGAATCGCTTCAAGAACGGTGACGCCGGATTTTACCGTAACCACACCACCCGGTTTACTCTCAAGCACTTCACTTAATCTCATCTTGTCCTCCAATAATAATTATGACCATATAAGCCAAAGTATAAGCAATAATCCTCAAAAGACATCCTTGAGGATATCAAGGATTAATCCGGTGGCCTCTTCAATCAGTAAAACATCACTATCCACCACTACCCGTTTGTAGTCGTCACTGCGCGGCGGCAGCCTCTCTTCCAGGTCGTCAGGCAAGTCACGTTTCTCCAGTCCGGGAGGCAGGTGGCCGTTGCGCTCCAGCTGTTTGGCCAGGCCTGGAGGAAGCTTATCGCGCTTGGCAAGTCCTGGAGGCAGCCCCTTGCTCTTTTTTTCTTTTGACTTGCCTTTGCTTTTCCCTCTCTTCTTGTTGGTGGAGGATTTTTTATCGGTGGCTCGCTGGGGCTGGAAGTACTCTTTTATCGCACGCTGCTCAAGTTCACTGAAGATTCTGTTTCCCATTTGTTCGTTGCCGTTACTCTGTGCCGACACGGGAGTGGTGAGAGAGAGGATGGAGAGGAGAAGGATGAAGGTGGTGATGGTTCTGTTCATTTGAGCACCTGTTTTTTACCTTTGGTTGCTATAGATTATCTCTATTAGTTCACAGGATGCATAATGTTTATTGCATCCTCGGCTCTCCCCAACTGTGATTATTTACACTGCATGATCTATGTTGTTAATAAATTAGCAAATATTCGGGAAAACCATAACCCGATAGCGTAATTATTAAAATATTCATAAAAATAGATAGTTAGAATAATATTTACTCTTTACGTAAACATGATAATAGGGTAAAAATGAACTACTTTGCAGGTGGCCGGGCGAGGAGGATCGTCACGTCGGTCGAACAATAACTACCACCGTGGAAGAGAAAAACGATGAGTTACAATGAGATCTATACGCGTTCGATGGAAGATCCCGAGGGTTTTTGGGGAGAGGCGGCAGCTGATATCGATTGGTACAAACCGTGGGACAAGGTACTTGATGACTCCAACAAGCCGTTCTACAAATGGTTTGCCGGCGGCGAACTCAACACTTGTTATAACGCCCTCGACCGCCATGTGGAGACCGGCCGTGGTGATCAGGCGGCGCTGATTTACGACAGCCCGGTGACCGATAGCAAAAAAACCTACAGCTACCGTGAACTGCGTGACACTGTGGCCAAGTTTGCCGGCCTGCTGAAAGCACAGGGTGTTGCTAAGGGTGATCGGGTGATCGTCTATATGCCGATGATCCCCGAGGCCGCCATCGCCATGCTCGCCTGCGCCCGTATCGGCGCAATCCACTCGGTGGTGTTCGGTGGTTTTGCCGCCAAAGAGCTGGCAACCCGTATTGATGATGCCAAGCCAAAAGCCATCGTCTCCGCCTCCTGCGGTATCGAGGGTGCTCGTGTAATCGAGTACAAGCCCCTACTGGATGAGGCGATCGCGTTCTCTACCCATAAGCCGGATCACACCATCATTTATCAGCGTCCCCAGGCCGAGGCCACCATGCAGCCTGGGCGGGATATCAACTGGCAAGAGGGGGCTGACGCCGCTGAACCCGCTGACTGTGTTCCCGTGGCTGCTACCGATCCCCTTTATATTCTTTACACTTCGGGCACCACCGGCATTCCCAAAGGGGTGGTGCGCGATAATGGAGGTCACGCCGTTGCCATGAAGTGGACCATGAAGAATATCTACAACGTCGATCCCGGTGATGTCTACTGGGCGGCGTCGGATGTGGGTTGGGTGGTGGGTCACTCCTATATCGTCTACGCACCGCTGCTGCACGGCTGCACCACCATCATGTTCGAGGGTAAGCCCATCGGTACCCCTGATCCCGGCGCCTTCTGGCGGGTGATCTCCGAGCATGGGGTGAAGGTGATGTTTACCGCCCCCACTGCCTTCCGCGCCATCAAGCGCGAAGATCCCACAGCGGAGTATCTGAAAAAGTATGATATGTCCCGCTTTGAAGCACTATTTTTGGCGGGCGAGCGTTGCGACCCTGACACCCTGGCATGGGCTGAGACTCAGCTGAAGGTACCGGTAATTGATCACTGGTGGCAGACAGAGACCGGTTGGGGCATCGCCGCCAACTGTCTGGGTATCGAAGCGCTGCCGGTGAAGCCAGGCTCTCCCACGGTCTGTGTTCCCGGTTTCGACGTGCGCGTTCTCGATGAGAACGGTAATGAGGAGACGCCCGGTGAGATCGGTCGCATCATGGTCAAGTTGCCGATGCCTCCGGGTTGCCTGCCGACCCTATGGGAGAACGATGAGCGCTATGTGGAGTCCTATCTCAGCGCCAATGAAGGCTACTACCTCACCGGCGATGCCGGTTTCAAAGATGCGGACGGTTATCTCTGGATCATGAGTCGCATCGACGACATCATCAACGTCGCAGGCCACCGCCTCTCCACCGGCGGTATGGAGGAGGTACTCACCTCTCACCCTGATATTGCCGAGTGTGCGGTCATTGGCGCTGCCGACCAGCTCAAAGGCGAACTGCCGGTGGGTATGGTGGTGCTCAATGTCGGTGTTGATAAATCCCATGAAGAGATTGCTGCTGAGGCGGTCGCACTGGTGCGTGAAAAGATTGGACCGGTGGCGGCGTTCAAAAAAGTGGTGGTGGTGGCGCGTCTGCCCAAGACCCGCTCCGGCAAGATCCTGCGCGGCACCATGAAAAAGATTGCCGACAGCCAGGAGTGGAAAATGCCAGCGACCATTGACGATCCGGTGATTCTCGATGAGATCAGCGAGGCGCTGAGGAGCATCGGCTACGCGCAGTAAAGAGAAAAGCAGGACGCGGAGGGCGCAGAGGAGACGCAGAGGGCGCGGAGGTTATCTATTTCAACTCGGGTAGGGTGGGCGCGGTTTAAGTGCTCACCCTACATGCATGAAATAAAAAATCTGCGTTCTCTGCGTCCAAAGAGAAATCTATTTAAAACCTGGATATACCATGAGTGATTCGTCGAAACCGAATCTGGATGATTGGAAAGCGCTGGCGACAAAAGAGCTGCGTGGCCGACCCCTGGATGAGCTGACCTGGCAGACCCCTGAAGGTATCAAGGTCAAACCACTCTATACAGCAGCGGATCTGGAAGGGCTGGAGCAGAGTGACAGCCTGCCGGGCTTTGCACCGTTTATGCGCGGACCACGGGCGACCATGTACAGCGGGCGTCCCTGGACGGTGCGTCAGTATGCAGGCTTCTCCACCGCCGAGGAGTCCAACGCCTTCTACAAGCGCAACCTGGCTGGTGGTCAGCAGGGTCTGTCGGTGGCCTTCGACCTCGCTACCCACCGTGGCTACGACTCAGACCATCCACGGGTGGTGGGTGATGTGGGCAAGGCAGGTGTGGCTATCGATTCGGTGGAGGATATGAAGATCCTCTTCCAGGATATTCCACTCGATAAGGTCTCGGTCTCCATGACCATGAACGGGGCGGTGCTGCCGGTGATGGCAGGATATATCGTCGCCGCCGAAGAGCAGGGGGTGACACCGGATCAGCTGGCAGGCACCCTGCAGAACGATATACTCAAAGAGTTTATGGTGCGCAACACCTATATCTATCCGCCGGAACCGTCTATGCGCATTGTCGCCGATATCATCGACTACACCGCCCGCAAGATGCCCAAGTTCAACTCGGTCTCCATCTCTGGTTATCACATGCAGGAGGCGGGTTCGACCTGTGTTCAGGAGTTGGCCTTCACCATCGCCGATGGTCTGGAGTATGTGCGGGCGGCCATCGACAAAGGATTGGATGTCGATCAGTTTGCCCCTCGTCTCTCCTTCTTCTTCGCCATCGGCATGAACTTCTTTATGGAGGTGTCGAAGCTGCGCGCCGCCCGTCTGCTGTGGGCAGAGCTGATGGAGAAGCACTTCCAGCCCAAGAATGTGCGCTCGACCATGCTGCGCACCCACTGCCAGACCTCAGGGGTCAGCCTTACGGCCACCGACCCCCACAACAATATTATGCGTACCACTATCGAGGCGATGGCGGCGGTACTGGGTGGTACCCAGTCGCTTCACACCAACGCCTTTGATGAGGCGCTGGCCTTGCCTACCGACGCCTCCGCCCGTATCGCCCGCAATACCCAACTGGTGATTCAGGAGGAGACCGGCATCACCAAGGTAGTCGATCCCCTCGCTGGCTCCTACTATGTAGAGAGCCTTACCCACTCCATGGTCGAAGCGGCGCGCAAGCTGATTGATGAGGTGGAGGAGATGGGCGGCATGACCAAGGCGGTGGCCTCGGGTATGCCGAAGCTGCGCATCGAGGAGGCGTCGGCACGGCGACAGGCCCGTGTTGATCGTGGTGAAGAGGTGATTGTTGGCGTCAACAAATATCGGCTTGAAGAAGAGCCGGAGATCGATGTCCTGGATATCGATAACACAGCGGTGCGTGAGTCTCAGGTAGCACGTCTGCAGCAGATCCGCGCAGCACGTAACGAAGCTGCCTGTGGTGCGGCATTGGTTGCTCTGACGGCAGCAGCAGAATCTGGCGAAGGTAACCTGCTTGCCCTGGCGGTGGATGCCGCGCGTGCGCGCGCCACGGGGGGTGAAATATCAGATGCCCTGGAGGCGGTCTATGGCCGCCATCGTGCTGTGACTCGTTCTGTCTCAGGTGTTTACGGCTCCGCTTACCAGGGTGATGAGGGTTTTGAGATGATCAAACAGGAGGTTGAGGCGTTTGCCGAAGCCGAGGGACGCCGCCCACGGATGCTGGTGGTGAAGATGGGCCAGGACGGCCATGATCGTGGTGCCAAGGTAATCGCCACCGCCTTTGCCGATCTCGGCTTCGATGTCGATATCGGCCCGCTCTTCCAGACACCGGAAGAGGCGGCCCGTCAGGCGGCGGAGAACGATGTCCATGTAGTTGGCGTCTCATCACTGGCGGCAGGTCACAAAACCCTGGTACCGCAACTGATTGATGCCCTGAAAGCAGAAGGTGCCGAGGATGTACTGGTGATCTGTGGCGGCGTCATCCCGCCCCAGGACTACGATGAACTACTGGCCGCCGGTGTCTCGGCGGTCTATGGCCCCGGTACCAATATTCCGGTGGCGGCGACGGAGATGATGGAGTTGATCCGCAAAGGTCGCGGTTGATTCGGCATAAACAACAGGACGCGGAGAGCGCGGAGGAGACGCAGAGAGCGCAGAGTTATTGGTTAATACTTAAAGACTCTGCGCCCTCTGCGTGAACTCAGCGACCTCTGCGTCCAAAAAGAGAAAACTCCCAAAGAGTTGGAGAAAACCATGCAAGAGATTATTCAAAAGCTCGAAGAGCACCGCCAGGCCGCCCGTATCGGCGGTGGTCAGGTACGTATCGACAAGC
>JBEVXT010000044.1:12971-16789 GCA_040505955.1 Sedimenticola sp.
TTGGAGAAAACCATGCAAGAGATTATTCAAAAGCTCGAAGAGCACCGCCAGGCCGCCCGTATCGGCGGTGGTCAGGTACGTATCGACAAGCAGCACGCCAAGGGTAAGCTGACTGCCCGTGAGCGTATCGATCTATTTCTCGATCCCGGCAGCTTCGAAGAGTGGGACACCTTTGTCGAGCACCGCTGTACCGAGTTCGGTATGGAGAAGCAGAAGATACCCGGTGACGGCGTGGTGACCGGCTACGGTACCGTCAGTGGCCGGCTGGTCTTTGTCTTCAGTCAGGATTTCACCGTCTTTGGCGGCTCCCTCTCCGCCTCTCATGCCGAGAAGATCTGCAAGATCATGGACCAGGCGATGAAGGTGGGCGCACCGGTGGTGGGCCTCAATGACTCGGGTGGCGCCCGTATCCAGGAGGGTGTCGACTCCCTCGGTGGTTACGCCGATGTATTCCAGCGCAACGTCCTCGCATCCGGTGTCGTGCCGCAGATCTCGATGATCATGGGCCCCTGTGCCGGTGGTGCGGTCTACTCCCCTTCAATGACCGACTTCATCTTTATGGTGAAGGACAGTTCTTACATGTTCGTCACCGGCCCCGATGTGGTGAAGACTGTAACCCACGAGGAGGTGACGGCGGAAGAGCTGGGCGGCGCCGTTACTCACACTACCAAATCGAGTGTGGCCGATCTGGCGTTTGAGAACGATGTGGAGGCGCTGCTGCTGCTGCGTCGCTTTGTTAACTTCCTGCCCGCCAACAACCGCGAGATGCCGCCGGTGTGGCCGACGGAAGATCCGGCGGATCGTAAGATCCCCTCTCTCGATACCCTGGTACCGGCAGATCCCAACAAGCCCTACGATATTAAGGAGCTGATCTACAAGATGGTGGATGACGGCGACTTCTTCGAGACCCAACCGAATCACGCCGCCAACATCATCACCGGTATGGCGCGGATGCAGGGCTCGACCATAGGCATCGTCGCCAACCAACCGATGGTGCTGGCGGGCTGTCTCGATATCGACTCATCAAAAAAGGCTGCCCGTTTTGTCCGCTTCTGTGACGCCTTCAATATTCCGGTAGTCACCCTGGTGGATGTGCCGGGCTTCCTGCCGGGCACCAGCCAGGAGTACGGCGGCATCATCAAGCACGGTGCCAAGCTGCTCTACGCCTACGCCGAGGCCACGGTGCCCAAGGTGACGGTTATCACCCGTAAGGCCTACGGCGGCGCCTACGATGTGATGTCATCCAAACACCTGCGTGGTGACGCCAACTTCGCCTGGCCTACCGCTGAGATTGCAGTGATGGGGCCGAAGGGCGCGGTAGAGATCATCTTCCGCCAAGATCTGGGCGACCAGGAGAAGATCAACGAGCGTACCGATGAGTATCGTGAACGCTTCGCCAACCCCTTTGTCGCCGGTAGCCGTGGCTTTATCGATGATGTCATCATGCCCCACAGCACCCGCAAGCGCATCTGTCGCTCACTGGCGATGCTGAAGAACAAAGAGCTTGAGAACCCCTGGCGCAAGCACGGCAATATACCGCTGTAAATTGAGTAAAGGCTAAGGAGGGCCGGAAATGAACGTGATGGAAATGGGTGGTAAGTGATTTTTAATATATTCGCGTTTATTCGCGTTTATTTCCGGCTAAAAAAACTGGATAAATAATGTTCAAAAAAATACTGATAGCAAACCGTGGCGAGATCGCCTGTCGTGTAATCAAGAGCGCCCGTAAGATGGGTATCAAGAGTGTGGCGGTCTACTCCGATGCGGACAGGGACGCCCTCCATGTACAGATGGCCGATGAGGCGGTACCTATCGGTGCGGCTCCTTCTGCTGAAAGCTACCTGGTGAAGGAGCGCATTATCCAGGCGTGTAAGGATAGTGGTGCCGAGGCGGTTCATCCCGGCTACGGTTTCCTCTCCGAGAACTCCGACTTCTGCGAGGCATTGGAGAAGGAGGGGATCGCCTTTATCGGCCCCGCCACTCTCGCCATCAACAGCATGGGTGACAAGATCACCTCCAAACTGCTGGCGGAGAAGGCCGGGGTCAATGTGATACCCGGCTACACCGATGTGGTGCGTGATACAGACCATGCGGTGGAGGTCGCCGCCGGGGTGGGTTATCCGGTGATGCTCAAAGCCTCCGCCGGTGGCGGCGGTAAGGGGATGCGGGTGGCCAGGAACGAGGCCGAGTGCCGTGACGGTTTCGAGCGCGCCACCAATGAGGCGCGCTCCAGCTTTGGCGATGAGCGGGTCTTTATCGAGAAGTTTATTGAAGAGCCACGTCATATCGAGATCCAGGTGATGGCCGACACCCACGGCAACATCATCTACCTCAACGAGCGTGAGTGTTCCATTCAGCGCCGTCACCAGAAGGTGATTGAGGAGGCCCCCTCTCCCTTTATCGATGAGGCGACCCGCAAGGCGATGGGTGAGCAGGCGGTGCTGCTGGCACGGGCGGTGAATTACCGTAGCGCCGGTACCGTTGAGTTTATTGTCGATGCTCACCGTAACTTCTACTTTCTGGAGATGAACACCCGCCTGCAGGTGGAGCACCCGGTGACCGAGTACATTACCGGCCTTGACCTGGTGGAGCTGATGATCCGTGTCGCCAACGGTGAGGAGCTGCCGCTGAAGCAGGAGGATGTGCAGCTCAACGGTTGGGCCATGGAGACCCGGGTCTATGCTGAGGATCCTTTCCGTAACTTCCTCCCCTCCATCGGCCGACTGATCCACTACCAGCCACCCACGGGTGAAGGGGTGCGGGTGGATACCGGCGTCTATGAGGGTGGCGAGGTCTCCATGTTTTACGATCCGATGATCGCCAAGCTGGTGACTTATGGAAAAGATCGTAGCGAGGCGATTGAGCGTATGCAGGGGGCGTTGGACGCCTATTACATACGTGGTGTGAAGCACAACATCAGCTTCCTCAATGCGCTGATGGTTCATCCCCGTTTCCTTGAGGGACGCCTGACTACCAACTTTATCGCCGACGAATACCCCGATGGTTTTAACTCCGCCGATGTGCCTCAGGACGACCCCGCCAAGGCCGTGGCCGTGGCCGCCATGGTTCACCGCAGCTATATGGATCGTGCCGCCCGTCTCAGTGGTCAGTTACCCGGCTATGAGCGTCACGTCGGTGATCAGTGGGCGGTGGTTATCAATGGTGAGGTCCACCAGGTGACCGCAAAAACTTCAGCCGCAGGTCACGAGGTTGAGTATGAGGGCAAAGCTTACCGGTTGACGACGGACTGGGAACTGGGAGAGCCGCTGTTTCGCGCCACCATCAACGATGAAGCTGTCTGCTTCCAGGTAGAGCGTAACGGCCTCTGGCTGACACTTACGTATCGCGGTAACGTCACCCGTGCATTAGTAATGAGTCCCCGTGCCGCAGAACTCCATGCACTGATGCCCGAGAAGGTGGCGGCCGATATGTCCAAATACCTCCTCTCGCCCATGCCCGGCCTGCTGGTTAAAGTGGCGGTAAGCGAAGGACAGGATGTGAAAGCGGGTCAAGAGCTGGTGGTGATCGAGGCGATGAAGATGGAAAATGTCCTGCGCGCAGAACAGGATGGCGTGGTGGTCAAGATCAATGCTGAAGTGGGTGAGAGCCTTGCGGTGGATCAGGTGATTATTGAGTTTGAGTAGCTTTTAGAAGCTGGACGCAGAGTTCGCAGAGGAGACGCAGAGGGCGCAAAGTGATAGAGAGATTAGGCCGGTTTTGTAGGAGCGAACTTGTTCGCGATAATCGACTGAAAGTCGATTTAGAAGCTGTTCCGGCTGAATGGTTTCGGTGATATGTACAAAAGAAAAACTCTGCGA
>JBEVXT010000045.1:0-5871 GCA_040505955.1 Sedimenticola sp.
CAAAGCAGGTTTGCCGATTGTTACCGCGCTGGATTAGATGAACCGGTATTCTGACCGGCGATATTCTGGGAAGACGGGCCATTGGTAGCAACTCTCATCTCTGTATTGATGACTACTTGATTATAGCATTTAATTTGTATCTGACCCCAGTTATTGTACAATAATCGGAAGCAATAAAGTCAGAGCTAACCAAAAATAATATTACTTGAGCAATCTCTAGTTTCTCCGTGATCTGAGAACCCCACTCTTGCCCAGGTATGATCTCCCTATCTGACCAAGTGCCTATGATCTTTTTTCTTCGCAACAATGATAGATGCGTTTCCAGAGATTCTTTGTGTACTAGATCCTTATGGCTATAACTTAAAAACACTTCGATCATCACATTAATTCCATTAGCTCTGTAACAGTTATGGTAAATATGGCATGTAGTTTTATTATGCTAACGCTTGCCATAACCGGAGACAAAAGGCGGAGCGGAGCGGAGCTTTTTGGCGTCCGAGTTTATGGTATTGTTAGCTTTTAATGACTGCACGCCTTGATGGGCAAGGGTAAAAAGACCAGGACACCCATCATTTGACATATACCCATAACATGTTAATGTAACAAGAACATACAAAGAACCTAAGTAAGTCAAGGAGCGACATGCCAAAGCCAAGAAAAGCCCTTATCAGCCTCAACAGCACACCCTACTACCACTGCATAAGCCGTTGTGTACGTCGTGCCTTCCTCTGTGGTGAAGACTCGCTAACCAGCAAGAACTATGAACACAGAAAGCAGTGGGTGGTTGATCGCTTGACAGAACTCTCCTCCCTGTTTGCTATAGATATCAGCGCCTACAGTATTCTGTCTAACCACTATCATGTAGTTTTACGTATTGACCGGCAAGCTGTTGATAATTGGTCAGAAACTGAGCTGATGGAACGGTGGCAACAGCTCTTCTCACTACCCGTATTGGTCAGTCGTTACGCTCACGGTGAGGCTACCACACAGGCTGAGATTGATACAGTTCACCAGATATTCTCTGATTGGCGTGAACGTCTCTGTGATATCTCCTGGTTTATGCGTTGCCTAAATGAGCATCTAGCCCGTAGAGCCAACAAGGAGGATAACTGTACCGGCAGATTCTGGGAGGGGCGTTTCAAAAGCCAGGCTCTACTGGATGAAGCTGCCCTTCTCACCTGTATGGGGTATGTTGACCTCAACCCCATCAGGGCAAATATAGCAGCTACCCCTGAAGAGAGTGACTACACCTCTATCCAGCAGCGTATACGGGAAGTACTTAATCAACCCACTCCATCTGAAAACAGACCTTTACTGATGCCTCTGGTGAAGCAGGAAGATGATAAACACCCCAATGCCATCGGCTTCACCACCATCGACTATCTGGAGTTGGTCGATTGGGCCGGTAGAGCGATCAGAGAGGGTAAGCGGAGTGCCATTCCATCAGACATACCGCCTATACTGCAACGCATGGGACTGGAGCCTGATGCCTTTGTTAACCACCTTCGTGGCCACAAAGGCCGACCTCATCCTGTTGTGCTAGGGCCGGTTAGTAAAATAAGAGCGGCTGCTAAACAGCTCGGGCAACGATTCTTCAAAGGAATGGGGGAATCGAGGGTGCTCTATAGCACTTAGTTCTTACGCCCTTTTCTAAACAGATCTCCTCATTCATACCTCTGGTATGAGTCCGCTTGTTTCGATTTTAATAATCGCCATTCTATCTTCCCAACTCACTTCATTTTTGTCCCTGTTCCTTACAAATAAGCTATGAACAGCAGAACTCATCTGCTTACCCCTGCTGCTGGTTACCGCTGTTTTAGTGATGGGTGTCCTGTTTTATTCTCGAAGTCATGGGTAATTATAGAGATATCTTTTTTACTTTTAAATAACGCCTTCATGTTCCATGAATGAGAAGGAAAATACAATTTTACATTCTTGTCTTCGAAGACGGTGCCATGAATATCGTCACGTAAAGCCATCTGTCATTCTCTCTATGCCTAGTTATTTCTTCGCCTAACGCCCCACTCACCGGAATTTTAGGAGCGGAGCGAGTAAAATTTCCGCGTGCAGTGGCTTGTTATACGGCTCCTCAATGAGGAACACCATTACGTGAAATGATCCGTTCAGCTTCTCGGTCATAACTATCGGCTACACCCCGTAACGTGGTAGCCAATCGTTGGTATCCAGCATTCTCAATCTGATCTGCTCGCTGTCGATACTTCTCTGCCAGTGCTCTCTCCGGTTTAGCTTCCGGGTCAACTGTGTGTACTCCTCGGGAGTTATAAATGCCAGTACTATATCCATCGCGAAGGCTAGATCGCTCTCTGCTATTCATAGCTCCGGCAATCACAGGATGAATCCATAAGCCATCTGGTCCCTCTGGCGCATTAACGAGCACATCTCCAAGTTGAATCATCGCAACATCATAATGCCCCGAAGCTTTAACTATCTCTTCCATAGCACTTAGCCATTCCGTAAAAGTATCTGGTTCAAACTCTCCACCCACCCGAGCTCCGGGGACAACTTTCCATGTAGAAAGTAAATGGTATGCGTTAGTGGCAATATTACGATGCTGTTGGGAAGGTTCTTCTTCTCGCTCTACACCCTCAGCACGATAGATCAATTGAATAAGCTCACAGAAAAAATCGGGATCGGAAGCCAGCCTATTTTCCAAGGTTATTGGAGAGCCATCGCTGTGCTTATCAAGCAATGACACATACGCCCATTCAACATGAAAAAGCTTATCTTGATCGGTGGCAGTACTCTCTTGAAGAGCTTTAATGATTTCGGTGATGTGGTAGCTATCAATTCTTCCAGTAGGCTCTTCAGTCTGCACCAACGCTAATAAAGCGTCACAGGCCAATTGCGGGTTGATATCTTTCTTTTTATATAAGTCTCTTGTAAACCCCTCAATCGCAGCATTTGGCCGGCCGAATTCAAGTAATTTCCCGAGAGCATACTCTGTATCGTCCTCTGTCTGGTATGTATTTGCGCTGGTGTTATTCCAGTAGTCACCTTCATTTTCACCAAGCAACTGTGCAGCTCTATCCCAGGCATTTCTCTCAAATGGCAAAGCGCACAACAGTAAAGCTATCTGCATTGACTCCCAGTCAGCCTTGTTAATATCATCAAACCACTGCCAGTTGCCCATGAACCTGCGACGCCATGCATAGGCCGCAACTAAGGACCAAATCTTTTGATCTGCCTTGTCTAGTAAAGCAGGTAAAAGTTCTGCATCAAACTCAGGTTGATCCAAATCCCCCAGCACTTCACCCACAAGGTGGGCATTGGAAACTGTTGAAGCAAACTCTAGCACTTGAGGGATGCCTCCTTCACCCAAGATATCTTCTATGGCGGCTTTTCGTATCTGAAATAGTTTCTCTTGCTCTTCCTGCCAATCCCCATCGCCTTCATAGAGATATGCATCAGCATCTGAGAACAGGCGTTTATTCAGGAGACTTGGGCTTTGGGGGGCCAGTTGACTAGCTATTTCCTCTATTGGAACCAGAGAATCATCCCCCAAGGACCACTCAGCCTCTGGAAAACGGCGATGGCGGGCGATTAATTTGCACAATGCGCCCCAGAGTGGCAAACGCTCTTGCTCAGATAGCTTTAAACTATTCTCAGATAGAAGCTTATCTCTCAATGCTTCAGAGGCAGGCGGAGGCAAATGGTCGTAGTTACCCGCCAAAGACGCGAGCTTGACGACATCAAAGCCTGCTTGCTCAACAATCAATTCAGCACAAAACCGGGACTGCTCCCAATATTCACCATTCGTAACACCTTTCTCCCAGCCTTCAGGTATCGTTTCTCTCCAGCTCGGCTTGTGAGTACCGGAAGTCGTTGAATGTTGACTTGGAAGTAAGCTCTCCAACAACTTCCAGCCTACTTCGGGCTGCTCAGCACAGACTGTCTTAAGCGCTGCTTGTCGCTTCTCAACAGATGCTAATGTATGTGGCATCCAAGGAAGATAAATATCTGTCAGTGAATTACCGGGCCTATTTGCCCAATTACCGCCGGGATCATGTGAGGCTATTTCTGCCAAAGCAACCGTAGTGCGAGTCAAGTAAGTTTCCTCCCAAGCGATTCCCTCAAGCGCCCACAGAAGACCAGTAATATAGTTTCTACCGAATACACCCGTATCTTCTTGCTCAAATAACTTATCAAAGGGTGAAGGTGTGGCAGCGATAGCATTTTCTACTGCCAACAAAAACTCATCTGGACTCGCTTCTGAAAGGGTTGGGAGTATGCTATTGAGGCTACCCCATCGGATCCAACCACTTTCCTCGAACAATTCGCGCACTGATAACACAGCAATTGCACCTGCTTTGCCCTGGGTGCAATTAGTTAAAGAAGCTGCCCGACTACCGATAAGCGCCAATGATTCCGCCAAGCCCTCACGTAAATTACCAGAATGCGGTAACACCTTACCGTGGATGGCAGCGGCATATCGTTCTTCACCAGGTAGCTCAAAAGAAGGATCGTCAACTCGAAGAACCTCTAGGACAGCGGCCTTAAAAGTATCCAAATGATTGTCAAAAAGCCTGCCTCCTAACTCCTGCCAAGACATTAAACGCTCTTTGAAGCGCCATAAGCCATTTTTATAAGACAACGGGCAATCATGAATCTGCAATGTCTCTCGTAGATCCGCTATCCAGTTGGTGTAATCCTCCCCAACAATCTGAGTAACAACCTCGATGTCAGCTTCATTGCTTTCGTTCCAGCTACCGATTAGATTTGCGACTGCCAGCTTTTGAGCAGAAGCGTGCTGATTCCAATCAGTCGCAGCTGGCTGCACCTTGCCGTCACCTTCTACATTTTCCTTAGCAAGCTCCTTAGGTATATGGACAATCTCCGGTTCTCTGAAATGCTCGACCAAATCATTAGGTAGGGTATCGAGAGTGATTGTCCCTGCATATTGATTAAAATCTTGTACTTCATTGACTATCTGGTACCAAATTTTATCGGGAATATCCTTATTGAACTGTGCAATATGAGATTGCAGAAGTGACGAAACGACACTTCCCTTTTTTGCAAGGTCATAACCGAGGAGATGGAAATGTTTAAGGAACTCATACAGTTCTTTTTCTTCAACATCATTGCCTTTATTAGCGGCTTTGAGTTGTGCTCTAAAAGCTGCCAGTTTATTTCTGACATTGTCTGAGCAAAAATTAGCCCGCTCTACTTGGGTTAAAAACTCATCAGCGTCGCGTGTATGGCGGGCTTGCTCTAATAGCCCATTAACGCCATCAGTATCCGTGGCGTTAATCGGTCCAGTAATTAAGGCTATTACATCTTTTCCTTTGGCAAAGACTTTAGGGTCATTAAAGTCATTCCAGGCTGCTTGAATAACCTCCGCAAACAATTTGCTCTTTGTCGTGATTGCTATCGAGTTTTTCACCTGCCCAAGTAATCGACGATGATCGTTGTTTACGGGGTTTTCAACGAAAACTATCAGATCGTCTGTACCATAGCCTGCTACTGCGCCTTGTAGCTTTATCTCTACGATTGGCCATGAGGGTAAGCAGGGCGCGTAACCTCCACTTAGCATCAAGGTGACAAATGTGGCCTGAATATTGGCCTCAAATCTTGCACCACCACTGCCTGTCGAAAAAGGGTTACTTAGCTGTTTTCCATCCGCTGTCATTTATTGAAGTAATTCCTTCATACTTTGGTTTATTTGTTTGTATCAACTCGATGCCACTTGTGCCGTATAACGCCAGCCGTAACCGGCGAATTTGTAGTGAGCGCAGAGAACGAAAAATGCGTCCGCGTTTACGGCCTTGTGTGTGCCCGGCATGGGCATGATTTTATGGGGTGTAAGTCCCCTGTACGATATCTGGGAGGTTGTCATATTGACACCTTTAAAAG
>JBEVXT010000046.1:0-3622 GCA_040505955.1 Sedimenticola sp.
GCACATAGCTTGTCAGTGCGGGATCGAGACGATAATCACCGCCCTGCATCTGGCGGCTGGGGGCGTACTGCTTTTTGCCGATAGCCAGCTCTTGGGACTCGGACACCAGGGCCAGCTCTTTCTCACCGGTAACCGGATTGACGGCACAGCCAGAGAGCTGCAGAAACAGCGGCAGTAGAAGAGACAGGAGAGCGTGGCGGCAGCGCAGGCGCTCAATAATCTGCCGCAGGCGGGTAGCTTTAGGGCCTTTTCTGGGGATAATGCAATGGTAGCTAATCACTCTGTTTCTCCTCGCTCTTTATCTGTTCCCAAAGGTGATCCATCTCACTCATCTCCAACGATGCCAACTGGCGCCCCCGGGAGCCGAGTACCTGCTCCATACGGCGAAAACGCCGCTCAAATTTGCTACTGGCCTCACGCAATGCACTCTCTGCATCCACCTCCAGCCGGCGCGCCAGATTAACGCAGCTGAACAGCAGGTCACCCACCTCATCCCTTATGCGCGCCCGATCCCCAGCACCCTCCAGCTCAGCACTGACTTCACCCAGCTCCTCATTTACTTTGGCAACGACACCCGCCACATCCGGCCAGTCGAACCCCACCTTGGCTGCCCGCTTCTGCAGCTTCTCCGCCCGCAGCAGAGCAGGTAGCGCACGGGCAACACCATCAAGCAGGCTGTGCGCTCCGTCAACGGCTTTTTGCCGACGCTCATCCGCCTTCAACCGCTCCCACGCCCGGCTCTGCTCAGCCGCATCCGCCACCTCGGCATCGGCGAAAACGTGAGGGTGACGCCGCAGCATCTTGGTGTTGATGGCACGTACTACGTCGTCAAAATCAAAGCTTCCCTGCTCCCGCGCCATCTGGGCGTAGAAAACCACCTGAAACAACAGATCCCCCAACTCGTCCCGCAGCTCACCCATATCCTCCCGCTCGATGGCATCCGCCACCTCGTAGGCCTCTTCAATGGTATAGGGGAGAATGGTGGCAAAGGTCTGTTCCCGATCCCAGGGACAGCCCCCTTCGGGATCGCGCAGCCGCGCCATGATCTCAATCAGCTCGTTAATCGGCATCCGGCGTGCTCTGCAGTCACTACTTCAGCGGATGATCTTCGGACAGGAGCTTGGAGATCCAGATAGCGAGCTTGTGGCGCATTCCAGGCTCACCCATCTGGTCTTTTGCCAGGGGCTGAATCTGCTTGTCGAAGACCAGCAGTTTGTAGATATATTCGATCTTGAGATGGTGTGAATCGGCCGCATCAAACTCGGCGGCGCCACGCTTTTCAGCGTAGATCATACCCACCCGCAACGCCTCTCTAAGAAGCTCTTTCTCATTTTTCAGCTTTTTCATTAATTTCCTGTCACTGTTCAGCACTATACGGGGTGAAGCACCACCCACAGCCTGTGGAAGCTCGATCCTTAATCCTATCCTAACGCAGTTATTCAGTATAACCCCAATGGTAGGCGCTGAGCACTTACCATCAACTGGCGCATCGCCGATGATTGAACTTCTCCTTGAATGTTCTATATTTGTTCTATATCGTTACCCTTCCCTAACGAAAAACAGTGGCCACAGTCTGATGAAGGAAAACGCAAAAGAGACCGGCGATCACTGGCCCCGGGCCATTATCCTGGTGGATATGAACGCCTTTTTCTGCGGCGTCGAACAGGCCGATCACCCGGAGTGGCAAGGGCGACCCATCGGCATCACCAACGGCGAGCAGGGTACCTGCATCATCACCAGCTCCTACGAAGCGCGTGCCTACGGGGTGCGTACCGGCATGCGAGTCAGAGAGGCAAAGGCGATCTGCCCAGGCTTTATCCAGATCCCGTCCCGGCCCGAGCGCTATGCCGAGGTCTCAACCAATATCATGCACGCCCTCACCGATATCACCCCCGATGTGGAGGTGTTCTCGGTGGATGAGGCGTTTCTCGACATCAGCCACTGCCGGCGCCTGCTCGGTGCCCCACCCCGGGTCGCCCGTCTGGTGAAGCAGACCGTACAGGAGGCCTCCGGCGGCGTACTCTGCTCTGTCGGGGTGAGCGGCGACAAAACCACGGCAAAATACGCCGCCAAGCTGCACAAGCCCGACGGGCTCACTGTCATCCCGCCACAGCAGGCGGCGGCGACGCTGGCACCGATAGCAGTCACAGAGCTCTGCGGTATCGCCGACGGTATCGGCCGCTTCCTGGCTGAGCGCGGCATACACCGCTGTGGCGATATGCAGCGGCTGCCGATCGGTGAGCTGGGGCGACGTTTCGGCAACCCCGGTCGCCGCATCTGGCTGATGGCCCAAGGGCTGGATCCCGAGCCGGTAAAACAGTCCGTGCCGGAACCGAAATCCATCGGCCACGGCAAGGTCATGCCGCCGGAGACCCGCGATCCGCAGGTAATCATCACCTTTCTCCAGCATATGGCAGAAAAAGTGGCGGCGCGTCTGCGCCGCTGCGATTATCGCGCCGACCGTTTCTTTATCGGCCTGCGCACCGCCGAAGCCTGGCTGAGCGGCAACTACCCCTACAACCCGCCGACCGACCACGGTGCCGATATCATGGCCCTCTGCCGACATTTCATGGCGACACTATGGAAGGGCCAGGGGGTCTACCAAGTGCAGGTGACGGCGGTCAGCCTCACCCCCGACCGGGGACAGCTGGATCTGTTTGCCCCGGAACGACTGCGACAGCAACAACTGGACGGCGCCATGGACGCCATCAACCGCCGCTACGGAGAGTTCACCCTGGCTCCGGCACGGCTGCTGCTGCGCTCAAAGATGCCCAACGTCATCGCGCCGGCATGGAAACCGTTCGGCCACCGTGAAACGATTCTCAGGTAAGCGGCGATGTGCGGCGGCGTCTACTATCTTATCGAGGGCAAAGAGGTGCGCACCTACTTTCCCAACCCCAAGGCGCGACTGCCGGTAAAAAAGCGCAGTGGCGGCGTCGAACTGCTACCCTGGGGGCGACGAAAAAACCAGGCGGGCAGACTCCCCCTCGGCGGCTGGGCGCGGCTGGAGTCGATCTACGAGGGGCGCTGGGATCGCTGGTTCCCCACCCCGGTAAAACTCAATATCTCCCAGTTTATGGAGAAGGATATCGAAGGGGGAAGCCACTGGTACGACCTCACCCCGGGCAAGTGGGTGCAGGGACTGGTGGCCCACTGGGATAACGAGCGCCGGGTCTATGTAGTGACCATCACCCCGGAGATGGAGGATGCAGTACACGACCGCTGGCCGCGGATTATGAGCGGCTGAGTGTAAGCAGAAAGTAACTATCCAGCACGGTAATCCGGAACTCAGGCGTAGGAGCGAACTTGTTCGCGAAGAGTACGTTTCGTAGTCCATCGCGAACAAGTTTGCTCCTACAACACCTCTATTCCACCATAACTGTGGTTTTCAGAATTTTGGTACAGAGCCGGTTTAAGGATAAAAAGGCACAGAATGCGAATTTATGTGTGCAAACGATTATTTTTAACTCAGAAACGGCGAATTTCAGGGGTGAGCTAAATAGTTACAGCAGAAAAAAGAAAAAGGCCTGAAGCATCGCTTCAAGCCTTTCTTTTTACTGCTTAATATGGCGCGCCTGGAAGGATTCGAACCTCCGACCGCTCGGTTCGTAGCCGAGTACTC
>JBEVXT010000047.1:0-4714 GCA_040505955.1 Sedimenticola sp.
AAATATCGGTTGGATCACTTGAGAGGGAGGGGGCAGGAGAGGGGCTTGATCTTAGTTTTCTGGAGCGCTATTGATTATTACTCAAGTTTCGGTGTTCAAGTGACGTAAAATGCTTGGATGGACCGTCCCTTCTCCCTCAGGGAGAAGGCCAGGATGGGGGGGGTAAACGAATCAAAGCGTTAGCTTTTCAACTCCCCTCACCCCAACCCCCTCCCAGAGGAGGGTGTCGCAAAACTTCCCTCTCCCCACCGGTCCCCTGTGTCAGGATAGTTGTCGCACCAAGCTGTTCTTCTGAAGAGACCAAAATAAGGGGGTGGTGATAGGAATGGAAAATGATTTCGTCACTGGATAATCTCTGTGGATCGGGTAAGACGCTTGTCCCGGAACCGCCAGATGCACAGGAATTTGCAGGCCTCACCCGTTCTGGTTTGGCGCGTGCTGGCCAAGTATCACGATGTGCGTAATCACAGTGAATACGAAGGCATCCTGGATGTTGACGAAAGGCTGGTGACAGATCTTATTATTACCTGCCAAGCGGTGGCTGACACTAACAGGTTGTCGAAGGCCGAGTTGATTTTGGGGACTGGGATGTCCAAAAACTTTCACGAGGTCAAAAACACGTTTGTAGCAGCCGACAACAGTAACAGGCACCCCAATACGGATTTTCTCTACCACCGCAACGGCTACCCAGCGTTCCGATGCCCCAAAATCCTTTAAGGCTTTGATATTTTCAAGACAGTCTACATTAGTCTTGTTGTGTGCGCATATATGGCGTACTCTTTAGAGAGTCAAAAGGAGATCGCCTCATGGCCAGCGCAGAACCCATCAAGCAACAGCGTATGCATATTCGCCTCGATTCCCTGTCCAAGCAGAAGCTTGAGCGGGCGTCCGCTTACACCCATAAAAGCCTGTCGGAATTCGTTCTTGGACAAGCCCTGCACGCAGCCGATGAAGTGATCCACGAACATGAAACCCTTACTCTGACTCAGGCCGACTGGGGTGTGTTCCTGGATGCCCTTGAGAATCCCCCCAAACCCAGCGCCAAACTCAAGCGCGCCCTTGCCGAACACCAAAAACGTGTTCAGCAATAATAGGCTGCCAGCTTGGATCTAATCATCTCACCGCTCGGTAAATCGCATGACCGAAAATCCTTCGATTGCGGTGAACAGTCCCTCAACGAGTATCTGCACCAGTATGCCAGCCAGGACATCAAGCGGCGTATAAATAAGGTATTCGTCGCCTCTCCGCCGGAAACGCCGCAGCAAGTAATCGGCTACTACGGTCTCAGCGCCGGCAGCCTGGATGCTAATGATCTACCCGAAGGCCTGCGTAGGAGGCTACCCAGGTTTCCGGTTCCTGTAGTCTTGTTGGGAAGGCTCGCCGTGGCCGAATCCCACCAGGGACAAGCTCTAGGCTCCATTCAGCTCGCCGATGCCCTGCAACGTATCGTCCAGGCCAGCCAAGTGATGGCGGTCTATGCCGTAGTCGTCGATGCCTTAAATGACCGAGCCGCCGAGTTCTATCAACAATTTGGTTTTATCCCCCTACCCAGCCAACCGCTGAAACTGTTCCTGCCAATGGACTCCATCGCTGCTCTGCTTGATTGAGTTGCTTCCTGTCACCTTCTGAGCATTCATAAAGGCCACTTAGCACAGGAGAGCAACCCCAGACGGTCCCTACCCATTAAGAAACCTATTCAGAACCAGCCACAGCTGCCGATAACCTACCACAAGGCCTGAATCAGGCCGTAGGCCAGGATAAACGCAGCGTCCCAGGCAAAGACCCTACCGGAAAGCGAACAGGCCATAAGCCGGGAACACAGCAGACAAAAGATATGATAAGATTCTCATAGTTTAGGGAAGAACATAGCCGAAGTTTGCTACGTTACCCACAAACGAAGCAGACAAAAAATCATAATGACAAAACACCAACGGCTACAAGAACACCTAAAATCAAACCAATACACCTGGCTTGCCACCGGTGTTGCGGGCTTCATTGGCTTGAACCTGCTGAAAAACCTCCTGATACTGAACCAAAAGGTAGTCGGCCTGGATAACTTCGAAACCGGCTACCAACACAACATAGATCAAGCCATACAAGATGCTGCTGCCGCATTAGCCGTAGGCCTGGATAAGCGTAGCGTTCACGGCAATATGTTTAGAACGACAGAACCATGTACTTTACGGCATTAAATATCTGTTTTGTGCAGGAAAGATCATGAGTCCAACGGTTTTTCTTCTTTTCAAGAGAAGAAGAGCGAATGCACGTCCATGTGTTATCCGGTAGTGGAGAAGCAAAATTCTGGTTAGAACCAGAAATTGAGCTTGCAAAAAACTATCATTATTCAAGAAAGCAATTGAAAGAAATCGAATCACTCATCGAGGTCCATTACAATGAGCACATTAGCGCGTGGAAGCAGCACTTTAGCGGTTGAGGTCACAAATATCTCTGCTCATGGAGTATGGCTATTAGCTCATAACAAAGAGCTATTCATACCATACGACGACTTTCCATGGTTTAAAGATCAGACGGTCAAATCAATCATCAATGTAGAAGAACCATCATCAGGCCATTTCTATTGGCCTGATATTGATGTCGATTTAACAGATGAGATGATTGAACACCCAGATCGTTTTCCACTCAAAGCAAAAAGCGCATAATAAAGCAGACAAAATAATCATAATGACAAAACACCAACGGCTACAAGAACACCTAAAATCAAACCAATACACCTGGCTTGTCACCGGAGTTGCAGGCTTCATCTGCTCTAACCTGTTGGAAAACATCATGATACTGAACCAAAAGGTAGTCGGCCTGGATAACTTCGAAACCGGCTACCAACACAACATAGACTAGGCCATACAAGATGCCGCACGGCATCACACCCCTCCCGTCATCCCAACCCCCTACCAGAGGAGGGGGTCGCAAAAGCCCCCTCTCCCCACCGGGGAGATGCCTACATGGATGTAGGTAGTAGAGCAACGCATGAGCAGCTTGCCGAGGGCTAGGGTGAGGGGGATCGTAAATATTCGGTGAACCCACCCCTAAAAGAATCAACCGGTTAGCTTTGCCCTGAACTGACGATATAGCGGATAAAGCCATATGTCCTTGATTGGCACACTCTGTTTGCCCGCCGGGCCCAGTTTGCCACGCCCCTTGGTTTTGCCCACATTAATCCAATTTGCAGCTTTGTAGCAAGTACCAGAGAAGCGTTCGGTATCGACAAAAGTCTCCAGTAAAACCGGGCGGATTCCATATCGGCTATGCCATTCATCTGGAAGGCGGCGAACGATCATGCCCAGAATGCTGGATGCGAGGTTTTTCGATTTTACCCAGGGCATAATAAGGAAACGAGCATTGTTAACCACCAACGGTAGGTTACTCTGACGTTGCTCGTGACTCCAGCTGATATATTGATCTCGCGGCGCGGTCTGCCAAGCGGCGGCACCAAAACCGAGGGCGGCAACGATTTGCTGGTCAATGGTGGCGAAGTAGCGCAGCTGCGCGCCTGGTAACGGTTGATGGCCGAGGTAATGGTAACGATGAATGTACTCGTTCCATAGTCGCGAATGATCGCGATGGATCACTTGGTGAAGTTGTACCGGCGCCAGCTCATGGACGGGCTGGGTGATTGCGGTTTGTGGGTCAGTCTGCGAGCTGAAGTGAATCTTTTGCCGCGGCGGTGGCTTGCGCCGGGGTGGCGGCAGGGTAATCAGGCCATCTTCCGCCATGCGCAACATCGCAACGCGGCATGACATATCCTTGAGGCCACCATCAGGTTTGAACCAGTCCAGCATTCGGCAGGTCAGACGCGAAAGTTCGGCGCGTGTACGGCTGGCGTCTTCGGCAATCAACGCTCTGATTTGTTCCAACTCCTGATCGGTGAAGTTGCGCCCACAGTAGCGGATCACGGTGGGTCCGACGATGGCGTAATGGCTGACTCAACGGCTGCCGCCGGCAGGGGGTGGTGCAGCTGCTGTTTGCGCTCCTCGCTCATCATCCAGGGAATAAAGGGCGCTATGTCCGCTGGTGGCTGACCGCCATTGTTGGCGCAGGCATCAAGATAGCTGTAAAGCCAGTGGTGCGGGTTCAACCTCCACAGTAAAACGGTTTGAAATAGCGAAAACATCATCGCCGCCAGCTTGGCGCTCCATTGACTACCGGAGCCATAGTAGTTCTTTCTCCCCATACCGGGATTGCGCATGCGTCGCTCCGCCGTGTTGTTATCCATCGGTACCTGAGGGTTGTCCACGAACACCGTTAGCCCGCGCCAGTGGTTTTTAAGACTATTGAGCACCTTGCGTTGCATGTCGTGCAATTTACCTGAATCCGATCCTTCGTGCTGGTCATTTTCAAGCAGTTGTTGGCGATGCCCGGCCATTTGTTGTATCGCCTGCTCCAGTGCTTGCTGGTGCTGCTTGAATGACGGTGTCTGATCCGTCAGAGGCTGTGTTTCATCCCAGTGTTGCAGGCGTTGCTTGTTGAGGTGATAGAGTTCACCGATTCTCTCGACCCAGCTGAACATCCAGGCTTCAAGTTCGGGGTAGCTTCTGGCCGCATCAAGGAAGTCACGGCGCACATGCGCCCAGCAGAAGGCAAGCAGTATGACGGGGTTTTCCCGTGCCAGCCTTAGGTAGCCCTTGTAGCGGTCACACACGACAATGACCTGTTCCAGGTGTTTGTCCAGGCCGGAAAAATAGTCGATGGGTATATC
>JBEVXT010000048.1:0-3315 GCA_040505955.1 Sedimenticola sp.
TCCTAAGGCCATTAGTTCATCAGTTATACCAATTTTAATATTTTGGCGGCCATCTTGGATTTTTGGAAACAGTACTATGTTGAAGCAGCAATCTGACTGCAGAATCAGATTCCCTGACCCCAAACACCTATAGATAGACACCAATGTCAGCTTCCTAAGTCGATTAGTCATTCAGCTGTTACACTAATTTTTATATTTTGTAGGCCATCTTGGCCGCCATCTTGGATTTAAAGGTCAAATATATTTCAAATCGTCAAAACAACGTCAGATATGGTTTTCTCGACCGAAAATCTCCCAGAAACGATATGCTTTGCAGCACTGTAGGCCAAAACACTGAAAAATGTAATTTTCAAAATGGCTATATTTCCCTCGAGATTTTGTATGTGGAGGGGGCATTTAGTATTACCGTTGTCCATTCCGTACATCCGACAATACGTCAATAAGTCCATTTCTCAGAATCTAACACATACAGCCGCCAAACTTGGTCAACACCATCCCCTAGTGGTGTACATCATAAACTAATATATAAGAAGCGACTTTCATTTGAATTTCATCAACTTTTTCCAAGTTTTGGACTTAGTCATTTTTCGCGAACTGGCTGCCAGTGGGGACACCCGTGTCCCATGGACACATTTATACTAAGTCTTTGTCGGAATTACCAGCCTCTCACTCTCAAGGGGATATAAATCCTGTTGAAAAAAATAATATTTGAATGAACTATATTTACAGATACAGCATTATTCTTCGGATAGTGACACCCAAAGTTTCCAGTACGGGCAAAGTGGTCGGTCTGGGAGTAGCGGACAGCCAGGGAGTCATCCAGGGGTCGGCGAAGGTCATCCAGGGGTCGGTGAAGGTCATATGAGGATCAGCGAAGGTCACAACAGCAAAGCGTTGCCGGCGAGTGATGGTGTTGGCTGGAGATCGTTACATGAGCAACAGGCCCAGTTTCATGCACAAAGTAAAAACTTATATGAAACAAACGAAATGAATTCTGCTACGAATACACGTCATCCACAGACTAAACTAACTTCTAAAAGTGGCGATTCCTCAGTCGCTGAAATGTTTAAAACTGAAGGTCAAAGTCCTCAAACTGCTACCGACAATATACTGTCAGAGGGGGACAGCAGTATTGAGACGTATATGACGTGTAACAGCTCAGTTTATTTAAAATCGCCCATTTCACCAAACGAGCAGGTAGAACATGTGACAGCCAGTCCAGTTACCATTAACAGTGAAGCAACCAATCAGAATGGGCCACTCAAAATTGAGTCAACCAATCACGAGAGCTTCGAATTCGAAACGACCAATAGTAAATTGTGTAGCATGTTATCCAATCAAAATGCACCTAATTTGGAGTCAGCTGATCATGCCAGCTTAAAATTGAAACGGGCCAATGAGACTGAAAGACAACTCGACCCGGTAGCACAATCCGACATAGAAGCTCCTAATCACCTGTCACTTTCTGATAAATCTAACATTCTGGGCACAAAGGGTGATAACTCTGAATATATCAAGGGCGACAACTCCACGTATGTAAACATCAGCCTCTGCTCCAATGACTCGGCGAAAGTGTCTTTATCCGAGGTTTGTGTCAATAATAACTTTAGGACTCAACGGACACAGATGGTTTTGCCGTGTACAAATGTGCCTCCTATTTCTCCGCATATGAAAGCAGACTCTGATGTTATTTCTCAAAACAAGGAAGACCAGCGTACATGTAGTAACACATTCCAAAGTACGAGTACATGTGATAGGGAAATGGCCAATGAACACCACACTTCTGTTCCAATCGGTGTCGTTGTCGACCTAAATCTTCCTAGAACTGTACCTAGTATTTATGATGAAGAACATGGATTTGTTCCTTATGTTTACAATGTGGAATCGACCGAATGTGAGAGCAAGTTCTGCCACAGTACACCACGTGCTACAGAAGACACTAACAGTAAACACTTTAAGCAAACAGGCGAAGGTGCTAAAACTGAGTGTAATGAGGTTGACATGGGTTTACAGCCCATGAGTTTGTATAGCGAGGAATTGCATAGTCCCAGTGCTGATGGTACATAGATTCACATATGTGGCTGTGACTGGAGAAATGGGGCTTATGGGATTTTTTAGATGAGGCTTATGTGGCCATCCCAGCTCCTGGTCCGCAATATTATACAATGTTTGTTAGAAGCATGGGGCTGTTTCACTGACTGAATGGCGAACAGTGTAGGCCCTGATCAGACTGCGCGGATGCACAGGCTGATGTGGGGCTACACTGGTCGCATAACCCATAAGCCCCAGTTCTCCAGACACGGCCACATATACAGTCAAACTTGTATTAAGAGACCAGCAAATGGAGCCAATCAAAGTGGTTTCTTGAGGCAAGTGGTTTCTTAACAGAAGTAACTTTATTGGCAAACTATAAACTTGGGCACCAGAAATAGTGGTCACTTAAGACAAGTGGTCTCTTAATATACGTGGTCTCTTGAGCCAGTTCGCCTGTAATGATGTTCGTGTTTCTTTGTGAAGGCATAATGTTGTGACCACCGTTTGAACCTTCGCACAAAGACGGTTCAAATTAGTGGTCACAACATATACTTTTGTAGAATAATAATAAAAAATGGAAACATATTTAGAAATGCTTTTGCCCTAAAGGGGTATATCTATTCTGCATCATTTATAAGTAAACGTTTTAATGATACATTCATGATTGATTGAAAATAAAATATGCATATATTGCGAGTTTTTCAGACACATTATCAATTCAGCTTTTGCTTGACAGATGTCAATACATTTTCAAAGTTTAGTGTTTCCGTGTTCACAAATTTAATTCCTGCTTGAACAAAGGACATACAAGGTGTGTCCATGCAGTTTGTGGACTTTTGCTCTTAAAACAATATTTGTGAACGTAATTTTATGAAATGTTCACTAATTGTAGTTGAACGCATTGTCAATCCGGCAGGTTATTTTTGATTTCACGACCAACTAATATTTCGGATTTATCATCCGATCAACCATATGACGCCAATGCGGGGCACGTCACCGTAACGTCTGAATTGTGTCGCTCTGTATGACCTGTATGCGTAATTCTCGCAGATATATGGTTGTATTACTTTTGTATTTATCAATGTATTTTAGTGAAAGAACTGGGTCTGGAGGTTTGATATTGTGCAATGAAATGTCCTGTGTAACGCAACCTAGTCTGAAACTAGTCAATTCCAGTTTCAAACTTGCAAAAGCTCTGTTACGCTGCTCTAAAAGTGATGCTGGCATTCCTTCCTCTTGCAAAATGGGTCCTGAGTATGACAGGAAACTGCTCCGGTAGTT
>JBEVXT010000049.1:0-4458 GCA_040505955.1 Sedimenticola sp.
GGTTATGGAATCCATTCGGTCTTCCCCACGCCCGTGGGGGTGTTTCTATTCAATGGCTGTTTTTTATTCTTTCCCTAAAGTCTTCCCCACGCCCGTGGGGGTGTTTCTAGATCTATCAGCTAGTATTAGCTTTATTATGGGTCTTCCCCACGCCCGTGGGGGTGTTTCCTACTACTGAATCTGCGGCAATAGGCAGTGGAAGTCTTCCCCACGCCCGTGGGGGTGTTTCCGGGATCGAATCCACGGTGTTAACCTGAAACTGGTCTTCCCCACGCCCGTGATTTTGCGAAAACCGCGTTTGTTGAGATGTGGGACGAAGCAATGTGCTTCAAGCTGATAGGGAAATTGAACCAGTCTCAGGTGCATGAGGGGTTTTGGTCCGCGCTGGATATGAGCTCAACTGTGAGCGAATTGATGGGCAGGCTGGGGATATCAGACGCTGAGTTGACCGAGGCGTGCGGGAGACTCGAAGAGCGTAAACAAAAGCGAGAATTGCAGAAAAAGACGGTGAAAGTATGCGGAATGGAATTTGTAAATTCCGAGGATAATTTGAATAACCTCTGGGATCATATTCTTGGAGCTATCGAAGATGACAGTGTGGCAAAGGCAGATCTGAGTGATCTCCAAGAACTAAAAGATCAGGGGGCTTCTAAGAAGCGCAAGAAAGGCAATAAGAAACCTACAAACAAGAAAAAACCCAAGGGCAGGATGAGTCAAGCCATGAAAGATCTTGTCGGGCTGGCCGGTGAAATCCATGCATTTCGAGCATTGAAAAAGTTCTACGGCGTTGAAACTGTGGGGCCGAGCAGTTGGATTTCAGAGAACAGTAGACACAAATATCCCGAAAATACTACCGATGATGGGTACGGCTGTGACTTTGTTATCCATAAAGATGGAAAAGTCCACTATGTTGAAGTAAAGGCAACTCAAGCAGAAGATGAAGCATTTGAACTTGGTTCTTCCGAGGTGGAGTTGGCTATCGATTCCGCGAATCGCAGGAAAAAAGAATTCGTAATATTGCATGTGCTGGATGCACTTTCCGATAGCCCGCAATTCCGGTTGTTGCCAAACCCATATGACAGAAAGTATAGGGATAAGTACAAATTTGAAGAAGCGGGTTTACGTGTACGGTATGAAATTACATAGTTACGAAAGGTATGTTTATCATCACCAATAGTAATACGGCTTGGTCTATCGGCTGGGATGTCGGTGGTTGGAACTGCGACAAGAATCAGAACAGCCGCGACGCCATCGTGATTCTTGACGCCAACCATGAGATCGTCGGCACTCCTTGGCGCGGCAACCTGCGCGAGTGCATCAATAGCTGTTCGACGAGCACCGAATGGATCGCGGCTCTGTTCGATTTGTGTAGGAGTGGGGTATCTCCAGAATCTGGTCCAGTGACTCTCGCTATTGACACCCCTTTGGGTTTCTCCTACGCCTTTATACAGCTGGTAACTCAAAGTAAGGCTGCTGCCTCCATCAAGGCATCCAACACCAATCCCTATCTGTTCCGCCGCACTGAGCATTACCTGTTTGAGCAAGGCCTCAGCCCGCTTTCGGCCATTAAAGACATGATCGGCTCCCAGGCCACGAAGGGGATACATGACCTTGCTCGCTTTGCGCCGAAGGTGGTGGAGTGCGGCGTCTGGAGTGACTGTAGTACTCTCACTGCCATTGAGGCCTATCCCTCGGCCTGCAAGAAGTCGGAGACCGTTCAGGCCCTGCGTCGACCTTACCCCGCGCTCGCACACGCAGACTGCGAGGATGCCCTGACCTGTGCCTTGGTAGCCAGTCTGTTTGCGGAAAAGCGGGGTGCCCTTATGCCGCCTGAGGCTGGTATTTCCCCAAGCGAGGGCTGGATATGGGTGCCCTGGGACGCTTTTGCTCAGGATGCGGTGTCATAAGACTGCACATAGTGTTGTGCATCTGCTAAGCTTCATTTTTAGAAAAACAATACTATTTTCCTAAAAATGTTAGCATTCGATGATGTCACAAGGTATTGAAAATAAAGTTATTTCACGGATATATGGCCGCGGTAGGGGTTGGGCCTTTACCAAGACCGATTTTGTGGCCGAATTCGGTGAGGCCAATATCCACCAGGCACTCTCCAGTCTGACCAAGACTGGCAAGATTCGCCGTGTCTGTCGAGGGGTCTACGACTATCCCCGCTATAGCGAGCTACTGGACCGTCAATTGAGCCCGGATCTCGACCAGGTGGCTCATGCCTTGGCGCGCAAATTCAACTGGCGCATTCAGCCTTCCGGAGATGCGGCCCTGAACCTGCTGGGACTCTCCACCCAGGTGCCGGGGCGCTGGGTTTACCTCTCCGATGGCCCGGGCCGCGAATACAAAGTCGGGGAGCACTCCCTGTTGTTCAAGAAATCCGCCTTGAAGGATGTGGGTTTCAAATATAGAGAAAGCGGCCTGGTGGTACAGGCCTTGAAGGCGCTGGGCCGGGAGCATGTGGACCGTAAGGTGATCGAGGGTATCCGCCAGCGGCTGGAATCGAAGGCCTGTGACCGTATCCTCAGGGATACCCGTTCGGTAACCGGCTGGATCTATGAAACCATCAAACGGATATGCAAGGAGGGTGACTAATGGAAAAGGTTGCCCGGCTTCCTGCGCAGGAACGGAGCGAGCTGTTTTCGGAGACGGCGACACAGAAAGGTACCACCCCGGCCGTTGTGGAAAAAGACTTTTGGGTGACCTGGGCGCTTAACCGGTTGTTCCAGGAACCGGATCTCGCGCGGCTGTTGATGTTCAAGGGAGGTACCAGCCTCTCCAAGGTTTATCACCTGATTGAACGCTTCTCAGAGGATATCGACCTGGTTCTCGACTGGCGTGTCCTGGGCGGAGAAAACCCCTTGGCTGAACGCTCCAAAACCAAGCAGGCCCAGTTGAACGCTGCGATCAACGCGCAGGCGCAACAGTACATTGGTGGGGAACTGCTGAGGTTGGTCGAGGAGGCACTCGACGGGGTGTGTGGTTGTCGTGCGGACGCTGATGATCCGTATGTGATTGATATCAACTACCCAGCGGCCTTTCCTGATGATTACCTTCGCCCGAAGGTGCGTCTGGAAATCGGTCCACTGGCATCATGGCTGCCGTATGAGGATCGCCAGATTAGCTGTTATGCGGCTGATGCATTTCCGCAGGTGTTTGAGCAGCGTGAATGTGTCGTCAAAGTCATCAAGGCGGAGCGCACATTTTGGGAGAAGGCGACGATTCTGCACCACGAGGCCTATCGTCCTGAGGGAAATACACAGCCGCGCCGCTATTCACGCCACTATTACGATCTGGCTAAGATGGCCCAATCGCCGGTCAAGGCGGAGGCCTTGGCCGATCCTGAACTGTTGGCCAGCGTAGTGGAGTTCAAGCAGCGCTTCTATCCACGGAGCTGGGCCAGATACGATTTGGCGAAGCCCGGTACCTTGATGCTGGTACCGCAAGGCCATGTATTGGCCTCCGTCAGGTCCGATTATCGAGCAATGGAAAATATGATCTTCGGAGAGATGCCGGATTTCGATGAGATTCTGGTGGTGCTCCAGGGGCTTCAAGAAGAAATAAATGCGTGAGGATTGAATAATTATTGAAGACACAGAGCCATTAAAAAATAGCGCCCCGTCTCGTGAGGAGCTATTTGCTCTCGTTTGGGAGCGTCCCGCAACGGAGGTGGCACGTGAGCTGGGAATTTCAGACGTGGCACTGGGTAAGCTTTGTCGGCGGCTTCAAGTACCGAAACCTCCGAGGGGGTACTGGGCTAGAGTTAAGGCGGGGCAGGTACCACACCGACCATCACTCGCAGCTTTTCGTGCCGAGCTTAAACAGCATGACCACAATCGCAATCGCATAGGATCTCAATCTGGACAGCAGATTCCAGTCGGGCTTTCTCCCATGCAGGGTGAGTTCCTAAAGTGCGCCCTACAAGAGCTAGCTGAGGCAGGTGTCGATGTCACCGAGTGTGTACTGGCCTACGATGGTATTCGAGCATTAGCCCCAGGTCTGGCAGCCCAGATCCTCATACTAGTCCAGAATCGCTATGAAAAATGGGTGGAGCAGCGAGCCACAACGACCAGAAGTCGTACGGGTGCGTGTCAAAGCATAAAGGGATTGGTCGCAAAACTACTCCCTCTAGCGAAAGAGCAGGTAGTGGTCTTTGAGCGAGAGAATGATCGGCATGGTTTCTCTGGCGATTACGGACCAGCCATCATTGTCCGGCTGTCACCGCTACTACAGCAGAGAATTGCCTACTTGTGTCATCTCGTCCGTGACCGGGAATTGCAAAGATGAACGAGTACTTCTATGAGCGCAAAAGTCGGTTGGATTTACGTGCATGATGCCAGTTTTGGCTGAGTCATGCTGTTCAACTGCTTTGGGAGGTGAGCTATTTTAAATACCTTCGCCATCCTTTTGGGATATTTCTTCGTATCATTTTTACCCTCTGAAAAATCCTTA
>JBEVXT010000050.1:0-6931 GCA_040505955.1 Sedimenticola sp.
GCTACAGCCGATGACTGGAACAGTGCCGGATCAACGGCCGATGCAGCAGGAAACGGTATCACCGTATCAAACGCAGCTGCGCTGCCGACAATGACCAGCGCAACCTATGATGGCTCAACAGGCGATCTGGTAGTCACCGGTGCGGACCTTGTTGGAGTCGGTGGTGGGACTGATATTGATGCCAGTACATTCACATTGACCGGTGACGATGGAGCTACCTATACGCTGACAGACACAGCAGATGTAGAGATCACCAGCGGTACGGAGTTCACACTGACCTTAAGCGCTGCTGACCAGAGCAATGTTGCCAGCCTGCTTAATAGCGATGGCACTGGCTCTCAGGACAGCACAACGTACAATGTGGCCACAGCCGATAAATGGAACAGCTCCGGGTCAACCGCAGACGCCTCAGGAAACGGTATCACCGTATCAAACGCAGCTGCGCTGCCAACAATGACAAGTGCAACCTACGATGGCTCAACAGGCGATCTGGTAGTCACCGGTACGGACCTTGTTGGAGTCGGAGGCGCTCTAAATGATATAGATGCAAGCACATTTACCCTGACCGGTGACAATGGTGCCACCTATACACTGACCGACACGGCAGATGTAGAGATCACCAGCCCGACCGAGTTTACCCTTACCTTAAGCGACGTGGACAAGATGAATGCCGCCAGCTTGCTGAATAACGATGGCAGTGGTTCGCAGGATAGCACCATCTACAACCTGGCATCAGCAGATGACTGGAACAGCACCGGCTCAACCGCAGACGCTGCAGGAAACGCCATAATCGTATCAAGTGCAGCGCCATTGCCAGCGATAACAAGCACTACCTATGATGCCTCAACGGGCACATTTGTAGTGACCGGTACGAACTTTGTCGGTATAGGCGGGGATGCCAACGATATCGATGTCAGTCTCTTTACTGTAACTGGCGTAGGTGGCAGTACATATACTTTGACTGATACACTAGATGTTGAGGTCACCAGCACTACAGAGTTTACAATTAACTTGAGTACAACGGATAAGGCTGAAATTACGAGCCTAATCAGTAAGGACGGTGGCGCCTCACACGATAGTACGACCTACAATCTCGCTACTGCAGATAACTGGAATAGCGGAGCTTCAACAGCCAATCCTACAAATACGATAGTAGCGTTTAATACTGACAATATTCGACCCACCCTTCTCTCCGTTGTATGGGATGACGTTGACTCTTCGTTCTATGTTACTGAAGACGACACCTTGACCTTTACCTTCTCCGAGCCTATGGATACATCAACCATAGACAATGCCGGAGGTGCGGCAGATGTGGATATAGTACTCCCGCCCTCTGCAGGCGAGTACGGAACAGGGGCCAAGAGTGTTAGTTGGACCGATAGCACCACCTTAGTGGTTACCATAGGTGATGCTCCTATAATAGAGCGTGGAACTACATTTGACCCTACCGATGCAGTAACTGATATTGCAGGCAATATTGACAATACCACATACATTGGAGGCCCAAGCGAAGGCCCAGGTTTTGTAGACCCCTTTGGCGTCGTTTTTGACTCAGTGAGCAATGCCCCGATTGAAGGTGTTGTGGTAACCTGCTTTACCTCACTGGGTGTGCTGTGTGAGCGTGGAACTCACATTCTCGGCACCGATCAAAACCCACAAACGACCGGTTCGACGGGTGAATATAGTTTTAATGTCATCGCCGGAGACTACTACCTCACCGTCGGGGCACCCGGCTATACTTACCCTTCAACCAAATCAACGTTTCCTGCTGGTCGTACAATAGTCGACGGCTCTAAGGGTGAGGTATTTACGGTAACCACGGTTATCATCGAAATGGATCATCCCGTGGATGGTGGCTCTACACTGCTAACCGTAACCAAAGATGCTAACAAAAAAGATGTCACAGTCGGCGATATCGTCACCTATACAGTCACTTTATCAAACAGTTCCACCATCCCCGTAACTGCGGTTTATTTAGAAGACCGGATACCTGCCGGATTTAAATATATCAGTGGTAAAGCGATATTGGATGGCGTGGCAATTTCAGACCCTACCGGTAATCGACCCCTGACATTTACCATTGGAACTGTGGCGGCTGGACAGACGCGAACCCTTAAATATCAGTTGGTCGTCGGTTCGGGTGTCAGTTTTGGTAATTATGAGAATACTGCTTTTGCTAAGTATGTAGACGGAACAGCGATTTCCAATACCGCCTCTGAATCGGTCAAAGTAGTACCTGATGTACTGTTTGATCTATCAACCGTAATAGGTAAGGTTTTTCATGATAGAAATGGAAACGGTATTCAGGATCTTGGGGAAGAACCGATTCCGAATGTTCGGATAGTTACCGAGGATGGAACACTTATCACTACGGGAAAGGACGGTAAATACCATTTGCCGGGCATAATGCCGGGAAGGCATCTGTTCAGGCTGGATGAGAGAACGCTGCCCGCAGGAGCGACACTGACGACGGATAAGGGTGTTATTGTAGACATTACTGCCGGTCTTTTAAGGAAAGTCAATTTTGGTGTCAAGCTATCTGAGGGTGTTGAATTAGAGGCGCTGCCCTTCCAGATAAGCCAGGTCAAAGGTACTCCGACCCCACGCCTGAATGTCTCACTATTTAATGATGAGCTTATTATTGATGGCAAGGCACTCAAGCAAAATGCAGAGTTTAGAATATTCACCAACTATCACCTGTTTATCGAAGGGTGGGAGTTAGAGATATTCGCAGAGGATACAAAGGGTGTTGTAAGGAGATTAAAAGGGACAAAAGAGGATATCTACAAGCCAATATATTGGGATGGTAAAGATGATGCAGGAAAACTTATTGCAGCAGGTAGAGCGTATGCCTATAGACTGACTGTGGTGAGCCCGTCCGGCGAAAAAGATATCACCAAAGAGCAGCGCTTAGGGGTTGTGAAGAGCACTCATAATGCAGTAACTCTTGGTGTAAGCAGTAGCGATGAAGAGGGCAGCGAAAGATATAAAGCATGGTCGGTCGAAGAAAATAGCCGAAATAATCTGGAAAATCAGACCATCGTTATCAAGGGAGAAACGATCAAGATAAGTGGTAGTCGGCTGCCAATTACACATCTCAGAATAATTAATAATGGTGCAATTCAAGGAGAGGTTCCATTTGCCCAGCCAAAGGTATTCACCGCCGGTGATCTTTTAGAAGCACCTGAACTTGACGGTAAGAGTGAAGCTGAACCGATAGATATCATCATTCCATCGGGTGAATATGATATAGAGGTCACTACGTCTGGATTGCAGGGCAAAGCTGCGGGTGTAAATCCTGCCTATAGCAAAAAGATAACGGTCGGTGATGACTATCTATTCTTCGTGGCTATGGGTGATGCCAAAATGGGCTATACCTTTAGTAGTGGCGATGTTGAGGTGGTCCAGCACGATGATAAATTCAAAAAGGGCTTCTGGGCTGAGGGTAAATTTGCCTATTACCTAAAGGGTAAAATCAAGGGAAAATATATTATCACCTCAAGCTTTGATACTGAGCGGGCACAGAAAGCGTTGTTCAAAGAGGTAGAGTCGGATAAATATTACCCGGTATACGGGGATGACTCCTCAGTCAATCATGATGCTGCTAATACGCAAGGTATGCTTTACCTGCTGATAGAGTGGGACAAATCATCGGCGCTCTGGGGTAACTATAATACGGCGTTAACCGAAACCGAATTAGCTCAATTCAATCGCACCTTATATGGCGGTAAGGTACATCTTGAGAGCCTATCCACTACTAAATTTGGCGCACCAACGACAAAGCTGATTATTTTCAGTGCACAGGCACAACAAAAAGCCGCTCATAACGAGTTCACAGGTACGGGTGGTTCCTTATTCTATCTGAAGCATAAGGATGTCATTGAGGGCTCTGAAAAAGTAGCGGTGGAGATAAGGGATAAAATCAGTGGCCTGGTACTTGCTACCTATGAGATGACCGGTGGTGAGGATTATGAGATTAATTACTCTCAGGGTCGGATCATCTTCTGGAAAGCGATTAGTCAGGTAGCAGAATCAAACTCCATCATCTCCAGCCACCTGCTGGATGGCAATCCGATCTATGTGGTCGCAGACTATGAGTATGAGGTTAATGATACTTATGATAAAAGCACCAGCGGTGGTCGTGTCCAGAAATCGCTGGGTGATCATGTTGATATAGGTGCCACCTATGTTAAAGAGGAGTTGGAAAGAGAGAGCTATGTACTGAAAGGAACAGACGTTACCGTTCATGTAAGTGAGAACATTCAACTGACTGCTGAATATGCAGAAAGTGAATCTGAGGCGACAGGGAGTTTCATATCAACTAATGGCGGGGTCTCATTTACGGAACTCCCAACGGCTGAGTACTCAAGAGGAAAGGCCTATGGCATAAAGGGCGAAGCTGGCTTTATGGATGACCGGCTGAATTTGAGTGGTTACTACAAGTGGATCGGTAGTGATTTCTCAACCTCTGCTACAAGTTCACAGCAGGGCAAAGAACTGATTGGCGTTAACGCAGCCTTCGAAATCACGCCTGATACCCGGTTAATCCTGTCTCACAGCAGACAGAAGCTGATTAATGATGGAAACCCTCAAACACGGCTTCAGGTTGGCGCCGACGAGAGCAATACCACATCAGCCCAAGTGACCCATGATATGGGGAGATTGAAACTCACCGGCGAATACCGGCATCAGGACGTTAATGATAGTAAAGATGAGTTTGAATCAGAGGTTAATCATGACGAAGATGTAGTGGCTGTAAGGGCTGATTACAAATTATCCGATAAGACCGACCTCTCACTGGAGCAGCAGGTGACCCTGAGCGGTCAGGTCAATAATCAGACCAGGGTTGGGATTGAGACAAAAGTAAATGACTGGCTATCCCTGCGGGCAAAAGAGACAGTGGGCAACCAGGGGTCGGCAACCAGTATTGGTGCTACTGCAAGCGTAAAAGAGCGGCTTGATCTATCTGCGGATTATACCCGGTCAAATAACAAAATTGATGAAAACGGTGACTCTGCAAGTGTGAGTGCAGCCTACCAGGTTGACGAAAAGACTAAGGTACATACCACCTATGCAGCAAATGAGACAAGAAGCGACGGCCGAACCTCATCGCTTGTTTATGGTACGAAGAAACAGATAACCGAGTCACTAGAGTACACTGCCGACAGGAGTATTGCTAAAACCTCAGACAGTAACATTAGCTCCAATATATTTGGACTATCCGGTGATATTAGTGATCAGTGGTCGGTCTCAGGGAGCATTGAGCAGGGTATTATTCAACATCATGATGGTAGTCGGGATAAAAGAACGGCTGGCAGTATCGGTTTAGGGTATGTTGAGAAAGATGAAGAGACGGGTGACGTGCTATTTAAAGCCTCCTCTAAATTAGAATTACGCTTTGATGAAGGGCAAGAAGATAAGCGGCAATATCTATTCCATAATCGAGTTGAAAGAAAAATCAGTGCTGATACAACACTTTTCGCAACAGCAAACCTGTCTCAGACTAGAAATCTAACTATAGATTTGACTGAGGCGGAATACAAAGAACTTGTCCTGGGTATTGCTTATCGTCCGGTCAAAATAGACTGGCTCAATATTTTGGGAAAATACACCTATCTGGAAAATGAGTCACCTGCTTCACAAAACGATATCAATGGCATAAGCAATGAAGCGATCCATGTCATGGCAGCTGAAGCAGTGATTGATCTAACTGAAAAAGTACAGTATTCAGGGAAATTTGCCTATAAAACCGGAAAAGAAACAGTCGCAGGATTTTCTCCTACAAAGACCTCAACCTGGCTGATGATTAACCGGTTCGGTTATAGAATTGAGGAAGATTGGGAGGTCGCTGCTGAGTATAGAATTTTAAACCAGAGGCAGGCCCGAGATAGAAAGCATGGGGCGTTATTTGAAATATCAAAGGATATAGGAAAGCATATCCAGGTCGGAGTGGGGTATAACTTCACGCAGTTCAATGATGACCTGACTCGCCTTGACTATACTTCTCACGGTCCGTTCCTTAGGATTACGGGTAAGTTTTATTGATTAGTAATTATTCAGCATTATGCTGTAACTGTTGAGATTGCCCCTGAAATTCGTCAGTTCAAGGCGTAAAATGTGAGTTTACACAGCTAAATGATCATTGATTAACGCAGAAATGGCGGATTTCAGGGGTGAGTTGAATAGTTACACATTGATTAATCATCAACACTACAGGGTTACCCCTGTACCCGCTGTGACGCGAAGACTATTGCTTGCCCCCCCCCTGGGAATTCTGGATTGCCTTTACTGGACAGATGGACGAAGATGAGTGTAACCACCCTAATCGATGTTCCAATACACCCACTATTTGATGGCCCATTTTGCGAAGATATCCCTGTATCATCAGTTTTCATGTCTTCACTATGTCGATAGACAATAAGGCAATATCTGAACAGTTATCCTTTCTCTCTCAAAGACGAAAGTCTATATGGTTGTTTTCTGGGAGAGTAGAAATAGAGAGTTGCTATCATGGATATTAACTGGATTGAGAATTTTCTTACTCTTTATAAATGTGGAAACTTCCACGTTGCTTCTGAACAGCGCTTTATTTCTCAGTCAGCATTCAGTCGCCGTATTCACTCACTCGAAGTCTGGGTAGGAGCCAAGCTTATTGATCGTAGTATGCAGCCTGTGCAATTAACCTTTGCTAGTGAGCTGTTTAAGCCGATAGCGCAGGAGATAGTGCGCCTAGCATATCTATCGAGAAATGATATTCAGGTAAAATACTTGAGATATTAAATGAATATATTGCATATTTCCGACCTGCATTTTGGTTCTCGTCATTGGAAAGGAAATGACGAAATGCTATTGGACAAATTAAATGCCTATTCTGCTGACATCGTGATTAATACGGGAGATAGCACTACAGATGCTCTAGAAAGCGAGTTTG
>JBEVXT010000051.1:0-395 GCA_040505955.1 Sedimenticola sp.
TAAAGTTCACATCCCTCCGGTGACTCAATCAGTAATGATATTAATCTTGAATCCGGCCCTGAGTATCCATGTCATCAAGTAATTGCTAATTGCGCCTGCCCATGTACGTATGCCCATGCCTGCCCCCCCCCCCAATGTTAAGTTCGGATGTTTTATTATTATAATATTTATTAGAATGTGCCAATAAATTGCTGGGAATGCAGGAAATGGCGTTTTACACCACTTGGATTTCATATTATGTATTTTTATTCTAATATTTAATAGAACGTGCTAAAATATTAGAATGCATGAAATGGCGTTTCCCGGCCACGACTTGGATTTCCAAAAAATCAGTGGGAGCATGCCCACGAACCCCCCTACGCGCCCCCCACCTCGGCCCCCCCCCCCCCCCCACT
>JBEVXT010000051.1:405-11491 GCA_040505955.1 Sedimenticola sp.
CGGCTCCCGCCGCCGATGATACACATCAAAGCACACTTTATATAACATGTACACGAGAATATAATAGTACACATGCACTCACTTCACATTTTCCACCACGCACCCATATAACTGGGGAAATCCCAATGATGTGCGTTTTTTACCAGTTTCATAATCGGTCTGGCAATATATTGTGATTTTCAGTGTTAATAATCAATGCAGATACAATTTCACTTCTCCAAACAACAACATTGCATCAAAGTCCAACTCATTACGACAACCGACTAACCAAACGGGCATTTATTGCAGACTATACCGTGTGCCGTAATAACTGGTGTGAAGGTGTGAAAATCATACTTAATAAACTTGACCTCGCTGACCACAACCACGTGGATGCTACCTTCTATGTTCTAACATCATATGTATACATGTACATTCGGCAAAATTTCTAGTTGGTCACGAGATAAAATGTTAAGCTATAATGTCATCGAATTTGATAAAGCGGGTCGAAAAGAAAGGCAAAAGAGATTGACAACAGTTATGTTTGTCCTAAATGTAATTTGTTGGGAATTTTGTTGGGTGTAAGATAATTATCAAAATAGGTATTCACTTTCTATGAAATGTTTAACAGCGTCGTGGGACCTTGGTTTTTTTACATTCACCACATTTCCAAATTTTTAGATTAGACGTATCCCCCAATCCCACGCACAGCTGGTGGTACCATCTGTTGCAGCCATCGCACCCAATACTCTGTTCGATGGCTGTCTGTGGTTCATCTGGACATATGATTTTACATTTAGGACAAACATAACTGTTGTCAATCTCTGGTGCCTTTCTTTTCGACCCGCCAGTCGCAGCCGAAATCTTTGCTCTTAGCGCTAATTTTTTTTTTTTTGGTATAGACTCCTTCAAGTGATGAAGGGCGTCAACAAATTGCACACGGATGAAGTATTCAGAAACCATGCAGAAAATTTCGTGGCACATGCATTCTTCTAGGTCTCTGATGACCTCGTTTACTTCATCGTTTACAAAAAGTGATGCCCAAGTCGTGGTTAGGGAATCATCGTTTAGGATAGCATCTTTACAATTTAGATATGCATTTTCGCCCTCCACCTCAAACATGCTTTTAGACAACAATTCTGTTACTTTCAAACTTAACGATACAAAAAATCTGTATACTTCATCCGGCATATGGTAGAGGCCTCGAGTTGGTCCTTGTTTGGATTCGATTTCCGTAAGGGACTCGGGTACAGTTGTCTGTGCGACTGTGTCCGCCTCAGACGTTCTTAGGGTATGCAACAATTTGTGTTGACGGTACGCAGCTGTACGTGCGGCTTTATTGGATGAACTAGTCACGTTGGAAACTGCTTTAATTCGTAGTCTACCGGTGATTTTAGACAGGCAAGCACCCCCTACATACCTTATCTTAGACTTAGCTGCATCGGATAATTCCGGGTTCGAAAATGTTTGCCCACCGGCTATTCTTTGACGGCTAGCTATCGAGGATGCTTGCCTGTCTACTAGTTGGCCGTGTATATAGAAACATAATTTGGTTGCATATTTGTTCTGGGACTTTGATATCGTCTCCGATGCAAACAGTTCCCGTATTAATGTCTGGTGTGTGCTGCTTACAAGAAATGAATTAAGACTGTGGTAGGTAGGAGTCCATGATTCTTTTGAGCGCTGCTCGGTGGGTAGCAGTTCTGAAATTTTGCCCTGAATTACCCGTATATGATTTTCAAATAGATCGTCGTTAATTTCTGTGGGATTTTCTACAATGAAAGGTTCCATGTTCACACTTTCCATATTATGGGTATCTTTGGTCTGAATAGACGGGATGGAACAGTTTGCATCGGTGACAGAGTCGGCTACATGTTGTAGAGGGACATGCACAGATGTGCCAACTTGTGTATGAGTCAGACAGTCTAAATCGTCAGTATTAACAAATGGCTTGTCATTGCAACAGGTCATGTCTGTGTAGCATTCCCCAACCCCTAAACGGGTGTAATAATCATACACCTCCGGCAGATGTTTACTAACTGCCGAAGGGTTATAATTCAAAACCCTCAAAGTGTCGGCTGACACAGACCGACCTATTGCAACACCAAGTTGGCCCGGGGCAAAGAAACTGTAACAATCGATCTCAACACAGGGCAACGTTTGACCCTGTGCTCTATGGACCGTCAGCGCAAAAGCCAATTTCAACGGGAACTGGTACCGGCATGCCTTTGATGTACCTGCATCTTTATGAAATACATCATGCCGATATTTGTTAATTTCTACAAGCTTCCCGTTGAAATTGACTGTTGGCTTCTGGCCCAACGTATGTATTGTACCCCGAGTACCATTTGATAATAATGAATTTATGTTCCTTGTTAGGATGACAGGCGCCCCAACTTTTAAGGCAAGTAATTTGGGAGCCTGTATCTTCCTCAGCCAGCTTCTGTCACCTGTTGAAAAATACACATAAAAAGTTGGATTGCACGATTTTAAAGGAATATTAACATGATTTTATTAACTTACTTGAATTAGGAAAGAGTACGTTATTAGTATACATGTACCATACACGCATATGATATATATAGAGAGACTATACATTAGCATAGAGTTCGCCGCCATCTTGAATCAAGTCGACTCAAAACTTTGCTACCGTTGATATTTCGATTGCTTTGATTCCGCCGCTTGATGGCGCTTTTCTGTAACAACAGCGAGTCACGTGATCAGTTACTTTTAGAAGCGATTCCATTTCTGTGCCCACGTTCGTTTTTGAAATTGCGATTAAATTCACTTCTGTTTATGTGTCAGACCATAGGTCGGCATGATAATCATCTAAGTTATACTTCCATACCATTTGAACGACTTAATTCAGTTGTGACTCATAATTATGCAATTTATCTCACCATTGAGCGTTCAAAACGTTATAAAAGTCTATATTTCAACAACAACAACAACAACAACAAAAATCAGTCAACCATCATTGGGGAAAATATACTCCTCAAAATAAAGTATGGACCACTGTTTTCGCATCGTTGTATAAAGTAGAGTATGACAGGTGCGCAGTTATTTTCCACTCATCCAGATTTGATTTCAACTCATTAATCTGGATGTGTGGAGAATTTAAAATAGGGTCGAGATATTATTGATAAAACATTAATCAGTCGCCATGATTTCATTTTCCGGTCCTTAACATTTTTTGTAGTAAGCATAGATAAATGGAACATGGGACGTCATCACTACCTGAATCTTCCGCTCTATATAGTTTCTGCTCTCCGGCAATCTCGTCAAGTTTTTCATGATTTATGAAATCGGCATCAAAATTGGTGCCGAAGAGCAGAGTCGGTTCATCAGCTATGGGCCTCTCCAAGGACTTCAGGAAAGTTGACGTCTCCTTGGACGGTTCTCCATCACAAAGCTCACGAACCGCCTTAACTAGGACTGGATCGCCTTGTCGTTTGACCTATTCAACCACAATCGCTATTGTATCCATGATGTGTGTAAGGAAAAATGCACCAAAACAGTTCAGCGAAATATGAATATACACATGTAAATAATTTCATTTCTGACTAAGTATACAATATTTATGTAAATTTAGTAGGCGGTATCACATTTACCTTAGTTTAAGTACAAAGACTACATTACAGAATAATATGTATAAATGACATAAACAAAATCAAGTATATATGACCTTGCATGGTTGGTTCATGCTTTCGTCTAACTGTTACATGTACAAAACAATGTAAATGTGGTAAAAATAACAACACTCGAAACAAAATACAAACGTACATCATGCACTTCATGTATTTAATGTCAATAAATCAAATATGTTGAACAAATAAGAGTTGTCAGATCTATATAAAAACACATGCAACGTTCGACTATTGGCAGCCTGTTCACCAAAAAGTGTAGGTGTAAACATAGTTTATTGTAATACATTTACGAGACGGTGATGATAACATGAGCTCGACATATACGTCGAATAGTCGAGCTGAAAATGAGTCATTAAAACATTAGAAAGTTGGTAATACATGTACTGATATATAAGAAAATGTACTGCTGACGTCGAACATATGTAATATTCACAACATCTACTGACCCTTAATTAATACGTAACATAAATAACGGCTTTTAACACAAGTCCGATAACATAACTAATACTTCAATACCTACCTCGGTCAGATTGAGCTTGTGCGGGAATGTCAGGTCAAACATATTTGACTTGAAGCAATGCAATCCTGGATCGTTATGTAGTAGGTTGGGTACAGGGGGCAATTGCTTGAAGTCTCCACAAGCTATTATCTGCACAAAATTATTATTACTAATTATGTACATGTCATTTATCTGTACTACAAAGTGATTGGAGAGAGGTTGTGTGTTTTAATGAAATATGCTAGGTCAGTTAATTAAACAACAATTAAACTGAGACGCATTGTAGAATTGTGTACGTGTTGTAACATATTGACAATAAATTGTGCCTTTGTTCGCACTGTATCACATGTGACATTGGTGCACTCTGTGCTGGTTCTTTCCATAGTAAAGTTCATCATTGGTTGGCATATGCTATTCGCATAGAGTAGCAAATACATATCTTACAGATTTTTTGAACCTGGGTTAGAGTAATGACTATACCACTCATACTGCGACACTGTTATTGCGATTTATATGCCGTATATAAAGTATAATGCATTCACGGTTGCCTTTACATAAACGCACCTGGATCCCTCCAAACACCTTGTCCACCTGTCGTACGTTCCTGCATATATACTCGACAGTATTGAATGTTGTGGCAGATAACATTCCCACCTCATCGATCAGTAGGACGTCCGTTTCACGGATCCGCCTCTCTACTTCTGTGTGATGTAACGCCGAAAGGAGAGCAGTGTCCGTGTGCCGGAGGTCCCCAATTCCACACCAATGGTGCAGCGTTTCCCCTGCGATCATATTTGCAGCCATTCCCGTTGTCGCTGTGACAGCCACGCGCCTTCCATTTTGTCGCAATTGTTGGACGATTTTTCTATAATACGGACAAGAAACGAACTTAAAAGGACATATCCACACCGAAAGTTGTACTACATTGTTGTACATCATCGTAACATGTATTACCAATTGCTTTTATATCCACGTTCGAGTTGCTTCACTTAAATGAATTGTGTTATTAATTTATAATGGCAGGACAAATTAATAATATACAATGTAATACATGAAAATAGTGGCATAGTTTAACCATACACACATTCGTTTGCTACTACTTAGTAAGTTCCTCTTATATATAGGTATATATAGGTATTTACCTGTAACACACGTTGTATGATAACATGTTCTATCATATATTTTTCAGGCTTTGTGAAAACTACAGACCATGCACGACAGAGGAGCGCCGTAGACCGATGCGATTTCTAGACATTCGAATGTACTATGAAGATCATTGCAAGAAACAAAATACATATCCACAGTCTCAACCGTGTATGGTATCGCTGATAAAGTGCCTATTTCCCGATGCAAGAAGCTGCTACGTTACACAGAACAAAAAAAAAATGCAGCATACAGCAATATCTGTGCCGTGGCATCGCCAACAACGAGTGACGACTGCTTACGAATTACAGATGAATCTGTAACAATTTCGTCAGTGGATAATAAGTTGTTGATCACAGTACCAACAGTACATGTTGTTGGTGGTGTAAACATTGCAATGCGTCTGGTGTTCGACAGAGACGGACTGAACATTTATTTAAAGGACACCAAGATTGCAAACCACGTGTTGGATGTACCAGCGTATGTTAACTACACACAAAGAGACGTAGATTCGCTACTACGAGTTATGAAAGCGGTAACTATGTGCAATGGCATTCTATTGAAGTCAACAATTGACAAACAGTGTAAACGTAACAGCATTGTAGAAGAATGGGACACGATTTGCAACACCGGTGTAGAGACACGTGCTCGATCACCGAATTGTAATTTGATAGCTGGGTGGTCTGCACAAAAGGGTATGTGCACACCATGCCGTCATCATTTCGCAACAGTGAAAACATCAGTTGAAACAGAAAATAATAAAGTAAACACTGTTGACGACGCAGTACATATGCATGCTGTCCAGTCTATGGACATGCAACCACCTGAAATTGTCCACGCTGTACATCAACCAACAGCAGGTGGCGATATGCATGCGGTCCAGTCTATGGACATGCAACCACCTGAAATTGTCCACGCTGTACATCAACCAACAGCAGGTGGCGATATGCATGCGGTCCAGTCTATGGAAATACAGACACCTGAAGAATGCCATGAAAATAATAAAAGAAAACATGTAGAAGAGACTCGTCCCAACGTAGCTCTTGAAATTCCGGGATGCGCTTCTACGGAATTTCAAGAGCTACTGCGATCCCAATTGAAGAACATGGATGCGGAGAAAGATCCACGGTACCGACGATGGGATCAAAACATTATAAAGATATGCCTTTCAATGTACTGCAGGTAAATGTAAATGATATACATGTACTTGTTAACACACATTAATTTTGCCCGTGTTATACCAGAAGCAGTAACTTTCCCACAACTGAGTTTTCCTCAGCCAATTCAGAATACGGTAGGCAATTACAATGTTTATGTCATACATGTACTTTGTCAAAAATAACAAAGAAGTCACCAGCAGTTTACAGACAGATTTAATAGTGTCCCGGTTTTAACATCTGTTTTCCCCGTCAATAGGCAGTGCCTATTTTCATATTAAATATTATATCATAAATAAAATTTATACATTTTATATATATAATATAACATAATGTACTTCACATATGCTTGCTGCATTTTAGATCACCACAGGCATACGACGACCTGAGATCAAGTGGTATGCTAGTGTTGCCAACACCAAGACTCCTCCGTCTCTACAAAAACTCCGTTCAACAGAAACCTGGCATCAACAACACCCAACTGGAGTGGATGAAGAAGGAAGCAGCATCTGCAAAACTTACAGAGTTCGGCCGACGTGGAGGGTTGTTATTAGATGAAATGACAATACAGGATGATTTGCAGGTACATGTAATATAGTTCTTTCATAATTGAATAGTCTGTACAACGGTGTGGTCTGGGGGTAAGATCTCGGATTATCACGCAGTGGTCCGTGGGTTCGCGTCCCGCAGAAGGGCCATTGTTTATGAAATACTTTGTATTTCCTGCTCTACTAGTCCTATCGGATGGGGACTTTAAAAGGCGGTCCCGTGTATCAGATTGGTGGGAGAGTCTGAGCACGTTAAAGAACCAGAGGGGCTATTCGAAAAAGAGCCTAGGCCCTTGTGGCCGGTTTCCTCTGTATCCACATCCCACCTTCTCTCTGTGATAATTGCAGCCGAACGGTGACCTGTACCTTACATGTCTCTAGCGGGACTTATCATCCCGCGGGTAATCCCTTCCATCGTGTCGGGAAACCCTGGGGAAACCCAAAAATCGATAAACAAACAAACAAACACAGTATGTACAAGTGCACGCACCTAAGGCCCTAGTACGATGCGGGGTCCATGTTTGTGTGATTGGAAGGTAACTTTTTAAAACGTAAGGTTTGCAAAGCAAATTTTGTTAAAAACTATTTTAGAAGCTGAGTTATGACCTTGTAAACTATTTGAAAAATTGCAAATTTAATAATAACCGAAAGCATATGGCCAATTGACATACATGTATAACAGTACATGCATCTGGATTTCGCATGTATTTTTTATAATTGACTATTCATTCCAGATTGTAAAGAAGGGAGATGGGTGGAAGATACAGGGGATGGTAGATATGGGCCCCGTTTGTAATAACATAGATACCATAATCAGCGGCAAGAAGACCATGAAAATGGCGACACATATTCTGCAGCTTGTATTTCATGGATTCACCGGATTCAGGTATTTACATTACGTTTGGTACAATCATATATCATCGAATCACGAATAACATGGTAACAAAACGATAACTTTGATAAAACAATTGGATACTGGACAAAAAAGGTTGGGCATTAGCATGGGCATATGAAAATCATGTGTAATCACATATGAGCCAGCGCATGAGAAAAACTTAGCATATGCAACCATCATCGACTCGGATCATCCTGCGCATCTGCGCAGTGTGATCAGAGGCCACGCTGGTTGACAGAGGCATTCACGAACTAGTATATAGTATTCTAAGCCGTATGTACCATGATAATACTTTGAGTGTACGTCTTTATAAGTACACTTATCTGCATGTCGGCCGTTTTCAAATGTGCTAAGTTGTATGTTTTCTCATGCGTTGGCTCATATATTAAATGTAAATCAGAGGAGCCACTGGCTGACATTTTAAAGAAAATAAGTTCAATGAAATGTAAAGTCAATGCCAAATTACCCGGTATGTGAACTTTACTGTATAGTACTGGGTGTAGTACTGAATCGAATGACTCGGCCTTAAAAGGACAAATAGGCGGTTAATTCAGTAATTTGGATTGAAATCAAAAAGTTTTTTTTTTAAATACACTGTTAAACAACACAGTAGATGTATGTCCTGCGGCTGGAAAAAAATTCTGCTATGAGTATTTTTATTGCTGAAAAAGGTGTTTCTACTGTAGCTCAGCTACATTTGACTTTATAGTTTGGCGGGAAACTATAATGTATGCAGTTTGGTCACAAGACTGAGTACATTTTGGGCTTGCATTAGACAGTAACAGACTCGAGTTAAACGTGAACATAATACACAGACATTGTATATATGTAATGCAAACTCATTTATATGCTGGCGATTTCCTTCCAGGTGGCCAGTGGCGTACTTCGCGTCTTCAACTGCCACCGCCCATCAACTGTATATCAACGTATGGGAATCTGTGGACAAGCTAGATGACAACGGCTTCACCACAGATTACATCATGATGGACGGTGGCAGCGCGAACAGATCATTCACAAATATGCTGTTTGGGAATGCAGCCATCGCTAGGACGGTGCGCTATTCGACTCCAGACATATATAACTTGACACATAAAGTAGCCATTGTCCAGGACATTAAGCATTGTTTGAAAAAAATCAGGAACGGCATATATGCCAGCAGATACGATAACATGAACACATCAGGAAAATATCTAGTTTCCAATGGACACTCTATTGTGTGGGACCATTTCGAAGAAGCGGCCAATTTCAATTCGCATTTTGGAATGCGGATTCACAGGAAACTTACAAAAGAACACATAGAATTAACGCCCGCTTCCAAAATGCGAAATGAATTGGCCACGTCAGTGCTTGACAGAGACATGGTATTCCTGATGCGTTCATATCAGCAGTCTCTGCGTCAGCCAAGTCGTGTCAACGGCACACTTGCCTTATTAGAACAGACAAGCGTATTGGTTGATTTTTTCAGCGATCTCAATCGTCCAGTCAAACGTGATGATGAGAGGTTAAAGAAAATTACTGACGTTCTAGATCATTTTAATACCTGGGAAACTGAAGTAAAATCAACCAATACGCTATCTGAGAACAAAAATTTGTTGTCAAAGGAGTGTAGAGATGATCTGAACTCGTGCATATTAGGTTTCATGTCTATGTGTGACAGTGTGCTGCATAATGGAGTTTCGATTCTCCCTGGACGGTTTAATTCTGACCTGATAGAAAACTTTTTCTGTCAACAACGCGGCATCCATCATGGCTGCAATACTAATCCGACTGTTAACCAGTATGGACCGGCCGTAAATGCCATTTGCCTTGGCCAAACAACCGTATCAAATAAATCCAATTCGGGTGGACGAGGGACCTACATTGCAGCAACTTGAAAATTTGAACATGTAAAAAGCAGTGTTTTTAACGGCCTAGGCAGTAATTTTCTGGCAATTTGAAGGTCATATTTTGTAAACATTATGTTTTCATTTTACCCACAGATATATATTGTTCAAACTGAATTTCATTACGTAAATGATTTATAAATGAAGGTTTAGATGATACGAATTTTTGACAAAAATATTTCGGTGGGTAAAACAAATAATTTTTTTTTCACTATATGACCTTAAGTTCCGACTATTGAAAACGGACACTGCACACAGTACTAGGCCCTTAACTCTTTGAACCAGAATTGACACATTGTTTTGTTTTGTTTATTTATCTATTTGGCGAAAATCAATGGATTTTTAGTATTTACCTGACACACCTGTAATTAGATCAAACCAGTCCTGTATAGAGGAAATTATAGGTCAGTCATTAGAAAACAGAACTAACATTAGAAAAACAATAAATGAGCCAGCGCTTGAGAAAACCTACAACTTAACATGTGCAACGAGCATAGATCCAGATCAGCCTGCGCCTCCACGCAGTATTATCATTGCAGTTCACTCTGATTGACAGAGACCAGCTCCGAACTATTCTGGAGTGTAAAAAAGCCGTGTGGACCATGAGAAGATTACTTGTATATATGTGTAGCTGAGTAAACTGACCTCCATATATACTGCTTGGAAATATGATAAGTCGTAGGTTTTCTCATGCGCTGTCTCATTAATGCTTCATTAGTTCAAGTTTGTATTGAGTTCTGTAAGACTGTACATTGTATATAAATATGACTTACCTGTAATTATGTCACCTGTCACAAAGGTACTGTGGGGACTATGACATATATAAATAGAGGAATATATTATGTACTCGGTCCCCTGCACAATGACCACGGAGTGTATACGATATCTGATCTTATTCCTGCTTTTGTATGCAGGTTGTACAAGAGAAAATACATATTATTTGTAAATAAACGTCACGTCCCGATGTAACACGGGCACATTTACCTATTACCTGTTAATTTTGTACCACATCCAACAATTAACATCGCATGATGACCATCATGTGCATTGTGTTAATACGTGAAAAACATTTGAAGGCTGGGTCTGTTTGCAACGATGAAGTGATAGAACATGAAAATGCCTCGTTATTAATTCCCGAGTGACCTTTACCTTGGGTGTTCGGACGTGGGTGGTGCGTGAAACAATGCATCATCCCCAGATACACATTGTGGGTAAGTATTATCAAAATCGGTGATTCCATTGAGAAGATATGAAAATAATTAAAAGTGTTACCCCGAAAATTGTTTTCGGGGCATACCATTGCTATACACATAAGAACATGATTACCGCATTAAA
>JBEVXT010000051.1:11501-11999 GCA_040505955.1 Sedimenticola sp.
CCCCCCCCCCCCCCCCCCCCCACACACACATTTTGCCTATCGGCTCGGGGCTAATAAGGATCAGACTGATTATATCTGAGTGATTGTCATAAATATACATTTTAAGTGTGAACATCATGGACAACAACTGAGAAATGTACACAGAAAGTTCTCTCCACTGTGCATGTGCAGTGCAAATTCTCCACTGTTTAGTGCCCGTTCAGAACAATTTACAATGATAATTGTTTTCGGGGCATACCATTGCTATACACATAAGAACATGATTACCGCATTAAAAGTGTTTTGCCTGTGCCACATTGGCCCGTTACAATCGCGTTGTGGCCGTTCACGCAGACTTCTAAAACACAATCCACATCCTCCATTTCAATACTTTTTGGGCGAGTTGAATCTGGGCCGATTCTGCGTCGCTAAGCAATATTCGCTGCGGTTCTGTCAACAGCTGGGAAAACCGGAAGTCTTAAATTGTGATGAACCCGGTTAGAAATCGAGTTTAAATCG
>JBEVXT010000052.1:0-21196 GCA_040505955.1 Sedimenticola sp.
GGTGCAACAACACCTGCTCCGCCGCCGGATCACTGAGTGAACCCTTACTGATTTCGACGGCGTGAAAAAGCTGCACCCGCAGCAGCAGTTGCGCCTGGACATAAGGACTCTCCGGCACAATCTCGCTCTCGATAAAAATATCCGCACTCTCATCGACAGTCGGAGCGGATGCCCTCTCCACCTGCAGCTTCAGCGGCGGGCTCTGCTGAGCACCGACCACCAGGGGAGGTATCTCCAGCTCACCCATCCGCTTGGGGCTCAGGACAATGGTCCAGGTGGTGCGGGCATCAGCACGGCCGTTGACGATACTCAGGCGGCTGTTGCTGCTGGTGCCAAGGAGGTCGAAATCCCGTTCCAGTGGCGTGGTGTCGGGTTGGCTGTTGCTCTGCCCCTCCACCTCAATGGTGAGTTGTACCGTCTCACCCTCCCTTATCATCTGACGATCAAGGGAGGCTTCCACCGCAGCTGAAGCCACTACCGGCAGCAACAGCAGGAGCAGGAGCAAGCTGAAAGATAAGATGGATGCCTTGTTGTTCATAGTCTGAATCTGTTTAAGCCGTGAATAAAAATCCATGCTCTAAGAACATGGTTTTGACTGCGCCCTATAAGGGGGTATAAAGAAACCCACCTAATTTCAATCAGGGTCTCTTCGTAGCCTGGGCTGAGCGGAGCGAAACCCGGGGGGATAGCGCAATAACTACCCGGGTTTCGCTTCGCTCAGCCCAGGCTACAGCGTCTATTAACTTAATGACTATGACCCGCATAATGTGTTGCTAAGCCGTACCAAAACTACAATAGACTGCATGAGTAAAGTTGAAATTTCCGACTGGCATAGCCATCGAACCAATTCCACGCCCTTAGGGCGTGGTTTTAAGGATCCAATAAACGCCCATAGTTACTGCTCACACCGTAAGCTGCTTGTCGACCACACATAACTTCAGGGCGGTTTGCCCCTCCTCTGTCGAGGGTGTCTGCGGCAGGGATGCCGCAGTCAAGCCCCCATGGATGGGTTTACGGCGTCCCTCGACAGGGGAGGGGCAAACCGCAACACCCAAACTGCCGGACAAACCTATTATATTCCCCATCACTCCTCACCACGTTGTCGCTGCAAATGCTCCAACATAAACTTGCGCCGCAGCAAGCCAGCGGGATCGTCAGGTACCTGTCGCAGCCACTGTTCCAGAGCGAGGTCGCGCTCTTTCAATGGCGGCTGCGCGTCAGGCTCACCCGGTTGTCCATGCTGCGCCTCCACCGGCTCGCCCTTCTCAGCTGATGGCTCTACATCACGGCGTGCAGCTGCTGCTGAGTCTTTGCGCTGCTGCTGCTCTTCTCCATCCGACTGATTCTGAGCAGCGGCATCGCCGCTCTTTTTATCCTCTTCACCGGATTGCTGCTTACCCTCGCTACGCTCCCCCTTATTCCCACTTTCGCTGGGGGACGGCTCGTCTTTATTTTGCTCTCCATCTTCCTTATCCTGCTTCCCTGTTGAGCTATCAGTTGATCGATTTTTCTCCCTGTTTTCATTTTTCTCCCCATCGCCAGCCCCACCCTGCTCACCTTCCTGGGGCTGCTCTCCCTCTTCATTCTGTGAGCCGCCCTCTCCTTCACCCTGGGGTTTTTTCTGCTGTTGTTGCAACAGCTGCTCCACCAACTGTTTATTGAAGAGCGCATCCTTATTCCCTGGTTGCTGTTTCAGAGCGGCATCGTAGCTCTCCAGCGCCTGCTCCAGTGCACCGCTTCTGGCCAGCGCATTGCCACGGTTGTAGAGGGCGTCGCCACTCTTTGCGGAGGCCAGGGCTTCAGCCGCCCCCGGGTAATCCCCGGCCTGGTAACGGGCCACCCCCCGCCACTCCGGCTGCTGAAAAAGGTCGGCGGCAGCGGCGGCATCACCCGCAGCCAGAGCGGCGGCTGCCTGCTGATCAGCACGGCTCCAGAGCTCATCCCAGCCCAGGGCGTGTGCCGGTGGCAGCGGCAGCATGACAGAGATGAAGATGAGGCCAAGCCAACCCCGGCGAAAGCCGACCGCCGCCAGCAACAGCAGGAGCGGCAGCAGCCAGGGACCCTGCTCGACCCAGCGCTCAACACCGCTCTCCATGCGACGTGCATCGGTCATGGTACGGCTCGCCTCCTTGTTGAGAAGAAGCTGAATATCCCCCTCATCGGCAGTGAGCACACTGAATATCCCACCGCCGGTGCGGGCAAGACCCTCCAGTCCCGACCTGTCGAGACGGCTGATCCTCGGTTTGCCACTATCATAGAGACCGGGAACCGGAGCACCCTCCAGAGTACCCACTCCAAGAACAGAGAGGCGCAGTCCCTGATCACGCAGTTGGGCCGCCAGTGGCAGCGTGCTGGCAAGGTCGGAGATCCCGTCGCTGATCAGCAGTATCTCGCCGCCGTTGCCACCACCACGCTCAAGCAGCTCTGCGGCAAGTTTGAGGGCGGGGAGCAGGCTGTCGCCGGCGGCGGGAACGATATCCACCGACAGCGCCGGTATCATGGCGGCAATGGTGTCGCTGTCGTCGGTCAGCGGCGACACCAGATGCGCCTCACCGCCAAAGACCACCAGTGCGGTGCGCCCCTCGCGACTCTTCGCTAAAATATCCAGCAGCTTGAAGCGGGCGCGCTGCAACCGACTCGGCTTGAGATCCCGGGCATCCATCGAGGGCGACAGATCCAGAATCACAACACGGGAGAGAGCCGCCTGAAACAGCGGCTGTGGCTGACGCTCCCACACCGGGCCGCTGAGCGCGGTTATCGCCATCAGCCAACCCAGGGCCAACAGCAACAGAGGCGCTCGACGCAATCCAGCACCGCCCTCCAGCAGCAGATGGGGCAACAGTTCCGGATCACATACCCCCTGCCAGACACCACTGCCACTGCGCCGACGCCACAGTGCAATCAGCAATATCAGGGCAGGCACCAGGGCGATAAACCACCAGGGGCGGAGAAAGTGGAAATCAGACAGAGAGATCACAGCGCCATCCTCCGCCGTACCACTGTCCGCCAATTGATAAGAGCCAGCGTCATACTCAACAGCAAGCCGATCCCCAGGGGCCAGGGGTAGAGTGATGTAATCGGACGCACCACCCGGCCCTCCCCCGCTGCCGGTTCCAACTCGTCGATGCGCCGGTAGACCTCCTGCAGCGCCTCCAGGTCACGAGCACGGAAATAACGACCGCCGGTGGTATCGGCAATATACCCAAGGGTCTCTTCATCAAGATCGGCGGAGGGGTTGACGGTGCGGCTGCCGAAGAGCCCCCGCACCCGCATCCTGTCGGCGCCGATGCCGATGGTGTAGATCTTCAATCCTGCCTCCGCCGCCAGATCTGCCGCCTGACGCGGCGATACCCGCCCTGCGGTATTAGCACCATCTGTGAGCAACACTAGTACCGCTCCACCCCCGGGCGCGTTGCGCAGACGCTTCAGCGCCAGCCCGATGGCGTCACCGATAGCGGTCTCACGGCCGGCAATCCCGATTAAAGCCTGCTCCAACAACAGGCGTACCGTGATGCGGTCGAAGGTGAGAGGTGCCTGAAGGTAGGCCTGGCTGCCAAAGAGAATAAGGCCGATACGATCACCCTGCCGCCGCTTAATAAACGCCCCCGCCACACGCTTGACCACATCAAGACGGGTCGCCTTCTCACCATTGATGTCAAGATCCGGCGTCTCCATGCTGCCGGAGAGATCCGCTGCCAGCATCAGGTTACGGCCGGTCTCAGGCAGCTCTGTCGGCTCACCCAGCCACTGGGGACGAGCGGCGGCGGTGAGCAGCAGCAACCAGATCAGAATCAGCACCAGGGTTCGTTGGGGGGATACCCCATGTCCGGCACTCCCGGCCGCCTCCGTCAATGCCGGAGAGAAGGGGACGTAGAGCACCCCCCCGGGGGTGAGCGCCGGTGGTGCCAGGCGACGGATCAACCAGGGCAGTGGCAGCAGTAGGAAAACCCATGGCCAGGCGAAGTGGATCATCGACGCACCCTGTTGGCACGAATCCAGCGGGCGACAAGGGTCTGCAACGCCTTCTCATCGATATCCGCCTGATCTTGAAAAGGGGCGTCCAGGAGCCTCCGTCCCATCCCCCGCTGGAACTCGCCACCGCCACCGTTGTCATCGAGAAACTGAAGCCACGCCTCTCCGGTAAGTCCCTCCGCGCCCTTGCCGGGGTAACAGGCGATGGCATAGCGGCGTAGCAACAGGGTCAGTGTGGATACCCGTTTTTGTGAATTACCACTCTCGCGCTTCAGTTGACGCAGCTCACCGAGGGCGGCGCGGCGAACGGCACCCCGTCGCCACAGATACCAGATCAACACGATCAACAGCAGCAGCACAACAGCAACCAGCCACCAGCCCGGCGCCGGAGGCCACCATGAGATCGCTTCGGGAAAGTGCAGGGGGTGTAGCTCCTGTAGCGCATCAGCAGCCGGATTCATATCTGCCTCCCATGCTTTGCCAAGCCCCGGCGTAGCGCCGCCAGGGTATCGTCCGCCGTCGACAGCTCCATCAGCGGCAGCGCGTAACGGCGTGACAGCTGCTGTAGCCGCTGATGCCGCTGTTGAAAACTTTCGCGCCAGCTCTCCGCCACCGCCCGGGATGCGGTATCCAGCTCAATCCGCCGCCCCGGCGTTCCCAGGCGGTAGCGCCCCGGCGGCGGCGGTGACACCTCAAGAGGATCGTGGATAAAACCGAGCAGCAGATCGCAGTGGCGGGAGAGAGAGGAGAGTCGCCGTCCGCCCTCCTCCCCCAACTCGGCAAAATCGCTGAAGAGCAGCAGTAGGCTGCCTGGATGGGCCACCCGCTGAAGCTGCTCCAGCGCCATATCAAGGCGCCCCGGAATCACTTCTCCCGGCACACTGGGTTGTTGTTGCTCAAGCGCCTTCAACAGTGCCAGCACACCATGCCGGCGAGAGCGGGGTACTATAACAGAGTGCCCTTCGGCGGCGCTGATCACGCCGCCCACCCGATCACCGGCACGATCAGCCGACCAGGCGACAAGGGCGGCGGCACGGGCCGCCAGCACCGATTTAAACTGTTGACGGCTGCCGAAATACATTCCGGGGTGAAAATCCGCCAGCAGCAGTACCGGGCGCTCACGCTCCTCACGAAACAGTTTGGTGTGAGTGCGTCCCCGGCGCGCCGTCACCCGCCAGTCGATGGTGCGAATATCGTCACCCGGCTGGTAAGCGCGCACCTCATCGAACTCCAATCCACGGCCGCGATAGACCGACAGATAGCCGCCGGACTGGGCCGACAATGAACGGTGCTGTGCACCCAGCAGCAAACCCCGGGAGTTAACCCGCAACCGGATCAGCTCATCCAGTGTGGCGTGTACGGCAGACATGGTTTATGGACTTGGGACGCGATTCAGCAGTTGCTGGATACAGTGATCCGTGGTGATGCCGTCCGCCTCGGCCTCGAAGCCGAGCAGCAGCCGATGGCGCAAGGCATCAGGTGCGATATTCTGCACATCCTCCGGCGTGACGAAATCACGACCGGCAAGCCAGGCCAGTGCTTGTGCCCCCCGCTCGATGGCAATCGCCCCCCGGGGGCTGGCGCCCCAGCGAATCCAGCTGGCCAGATCATCACCATAGCGATGAGGGGTGCGGCCCGCCTCCACCAGTTCCACGATGTACTCCTCCACGCTCTCTGCCAGATGGACCGCCATCACCTCACGACGGGCGGCAAAGATGCTCTCTTGAGTCACTCTCTCTGCTGCAACCGGCTGGTGGCCGTTGTTAAGCGCCTCTTCCCGGGCCAGCGCCAGAATACGGCGGCTCGCTTCACGGTCGGGGTAACCCACCATCACATGCAGCATAAAGCGATCCAATTGCGCTTCAGGCAGAGGGTAGGTGCCCTCCTGCTCAATCGGGTTCTGGGTCGCCATCACCAGAAACAGCGGCGACAGAGGGTAGCTTTTGGCACCAACGGTCACCTGCCCCTCCCCCATCGACTCCAGCAGTGCCGACTGTACCTTGGCCGGTGCCCGGTTGATCTCATCCGCCAGCAGTATGTTGTGAAACAGCGGCCCCCGCTGAAAGTGAAAGCTGCCGTCTTCCGGCCGGTAGACATCACTGCCGGTAAGATCGGCAGGTAGCAGGTCGGGAGTAAACTGGATGCGGTGAAAATCAGCATCCAGCCCTGATGCCAGGCTTTTCACCGCCCGTGTCTTGGCCAGACCAGGCGCGCCTTCCACCAGCAAGTGGCCGTTGGCCAACAGCGCCGTCAATAACCGCTCAATCAGTCCTTCCTGACCAATAATGAGCTGTTGAAGGTGTTTTTTCAGTTGATCGATTGAATTTCGGTGCGACATTTTTCCCGCTAGATTGTAGTTATCGGCTACAGAGAGCCGTTGTAGTGAATGAAACAACTGTTAGTCCATCGACTGCATTCAGAGTTCAATTGTACCTGCTGTGGTTATTCCACACTATTTCAAATCATCATCGATAACCATTCAGATACACAGATGCGGTTCGTACCTCACCACATCCTACAATCCTATCTCTGCCTATGTGTGCATGTAGGATGTGGTGAGCTTGCGAACCGCATCAATCACCTGAATAGCTACACAGGTTGTATATCTATAATAGCGAATTCACACCATATGTTGTTTACTCGGGCCTTGGAGATTTATAGAGTAACCCCTATGAGCAGACTGATCGCCATCGTTGAAGATGAAACCGCAATCCGTGAGAACTACAGTGACGTGCTGGTGCGCCAGGGCTATAAGGTGTGTGGCTTCGATAACCGCCGGGAGGCTTTGGCCGCCTTCCAGCGGCAACTGCCCGACCTCGCTATCCTCGACATCAGCCTGGGTGACGATGTGGAGGGTGGCTTTGAACTCTGTCGAGAACTGCGCGCACTATCGGCGAGTACACCAATCATTTTTCTTACTGCCAGAGACAGCGACCTCGACACCGTCTCCGGACTGCGCCTGGGTGCCGATGACTACCTGACCAAGGATATCAGCCTGAGCCACCTCACCGCCCGCATCGCCGCCCTCTTTCGCCGGGTGGATGCTTTGAAACAGCCGGTGGTGCAGGAGCAAATCCTTCGCCGCGGCCAACTGCTGATCGACCAGGATCGCCTGCAGGTGACGTGGCGGGAGGCGCCGGTGGAGTTGACGGTGACCGAGTTCTGGTTTGTTCATGCTCTTGCCAACCACCCCGGCCATGTCCGTAGCCGCGACCAGTTGATGGAGGCGGCCAACATTCTGGTCGATAGCACCAGCATCAGTACCCACATCAAGCGCACACGAAGAAAGTTCGAAATAGTGGACAGCGGTTTTGAAGGTATCGAGACCGTCTACGGTATAGGCTACCGCTGGAAACAGGGGTGAACCGGGACTGGCCGCAGCCAATATCCTATACTTTGTGGGTCGCAGCCGTTTCGATAGCGCCGCACAGCGGAAAAACATAAAGGACGATTCAGAGCCGGAACAGGGTAGCCATGATTAACATCATCAAGCAGAGCTCGCTCTTCTCTACCCTAAGTGTGGAGGAGATAGAGGAGATCAGGGATCTTTTCACCACCGTCACTTTTGCCCGGGACGAAGTGATCTTCAATGAGGGTGACCCGGTATCCGGACTCTATATCGTAGTCTCCGGTGACATCCTTATTCACCGCCACATGGGAGGGGGTGAGCGCAAGCTGAAACACCTTCATCCGGGAGAGTTGTTTGGTGAGATGGCGGTTCTTACCGAGGACCAGCGTTCGGCAACCGCCACTGCAATCAGGGATACAGAGTGCCTGGAGGTCTCCAAAGAGAACTTCAACAGAATCCTCGACCGCTACCGCAAGATCGAGCGGCAGGTGATGCAGACGCTCATCGAGCGCCTCAAAAACACCGAGGAAAACGCCAATCACTACATCCTCACAGCCTACAAATCACTACTGCTGTCACTCTCAAACCTAGCCGAATCAAGGGATAACGAAACCGGCGGTCATCTTCACCGGGTTCAGGACTACTGCCTTCTGCTCGCCACCAAACTGGCCGCCCATCCACAGTTCGGCGACCGTGTGAACAAGTACTTCATCGAGAATATTCACACCGTTGCACCGATGCACGATATCGGCAAAGTGGGCGTACCCGATGCTATTCTGTTGAAATCGGGTAAGTTAAACCCGGAAGAGTACGCAACCATGCAAACCCACTCAAAGATCGGCGGTGACATTTTCTCCAAGGTACTTGAGGAGATCCCTTTTCCGACATTCGAGATGGGACGAAACCTGGCACAACACCACCATGAGCGCTATGACGGCAACGGTTATCCCGACAAGCTGGCGGGGGAAGCTATTCCACTGGAGGCCAGGATCATGGCGCTGGCCGATGTATATGACGCTCTGCTAAACAAGCGTATCTACAAACCCGCCTTTACCCAGGAGGAGGCATGCAAAATCATTCGGGAGGGAAGAGGCACCCAGTTCGACCCGCTGCTGACCGATGTGATGTTGGAGAGTATCGATGAGTTCGAGAAGATACATCTCCGGCATGAAGGGAAGTGATCACAAAACCGGGTTCAGGCACACTCGGAATCAGCTTCGACATACTCTCCGCCGCTGATACCATCACTCTCCTTCTGACTGACCTGCTGCACCAGCTCTCTGACCTTCAACGCCCATGGAGGGGGTGCGCTAAATGACTTTTTCAGGTTTTTTTCATGCTCGGAAACCAGGTGGCGAATCAGCGAGATATCTGAATTCGACATCGTGCTGGTATAGGTGATCGCTTCGATATTTTTTCCGTTCAGACACTTGTCATTCCATAAATGCCCCTGAGTCAAATCAGCGCCCAACCGTCTTGCAAGCCGCTCCTGAATCTGCTTTTCAATACCGACGATAGCAACTTTCACTCCGGCATTGTGGTACTGCTCTATCGTTGAGCCGAGCTTCTCGCAACCTGCAGTAGTGGCGATGCTCTGATTAAACGCGTTTGGGGCGATCTTTATCCAGTCGGGTTTTAGTGACAACAGTTGCGTGACATCAGTCTCAGGGGTGACGCTGTCGATACAGAGCTGCATACCCAGTGGCTCACGCAGCACGCTCAGGGCCTGCTCAACTCTGTCCAGGTACCTGTTACCCGGATTACGCAACTCAAGGCAGATACGATTGCCGTATTGTTTCCCCGCAGCATAGATACTGGCAAGAACCTTCATATCCAATAGGTGGCTACAGTCCAGATTGAGGGCGACAACGGGAATCTGCTCCGACATCAGATTGTCGAGATCGGCACCGATACGCTGGTACCAGCGTCGCCAATCCCCCTTGCCCTGAGGCATTGTGGAGTGGGAACGGTAGAGTAGCTCGAACATCACCGGCCTGCCGGAGCGATCAACCATCGGCTCCAGATCGTACCAGCTGACACTGAGATCGTTATTCATTATTGTGAACCAGTTCACACTTTTTAAATATGATGGCTTATGGTAGCGGAGAAGGGAACAGGGTTCCATAACTTTTCCTGATTACCCTCGAAGCTCGGTCACTTATAGAAGAAAAAGAGTCAATATTGCCGCAAATGAACCAGCCCTGAAGCATGACCACAACATGCCCATCACAGCAAGGCCTACTGGCTGATGGAAAAAAATTCTTTCGCAAAGTGGCACTAGACTCCATTTTGCCATTATGGCAAGATAAAGGGGACGCAATAGGCCTGAGATTAGGCTTGGAGTTTTCCTGATGAGTATTGACGCTACAGTAGACTGGGTGCAATGTGGTCGAGCATTCAGTGAGCAAGAGATCGAGCAAATCCGCGAAACGGTAGCCTATCTACCGAGATTATCGCGCAGAGAATTGGCATCCACTGTCTGTGAGCATCTGGATTGGAGTACTGCCTCGGGAACACCAAAGAGGCAGGCCTGTGAGAAGCTGCTTGAAAAGCTGGAGGCGGCGGGCCTGATTGCATTGCCGGTGAGTAGAGCGGTGAAGACTTCTCCGGTGTCACGGACAAAAGTAACACTCAGCGAGCGTACCCGCGCTGGAACGCCGGTGATAAGCCGCCTGAGCGAACTCGATCCGGTGCATCTTGCGCTGGTAACGACACGAGAAGAGACAGCGCTTTGGAATGAATATGTGGAGCGTTTCCATCCACTGGGTTACAAGGGCGTATTCGGTTACCGATTACGCTATTTCATTCTCTGTGGCTCACTTAGATTGGGCTGCATCCTGCTGGGCGGCGGCGCCAAGGCCATCGCCGTGCGTGACCAATGGATCGGTTGGGATCCGCAATTGCGATTGCGTAACCTACCCTGGATCATCAACAACAGCCGCTTTCTGATCTTCCCCCATATCCAGGTACCACACCTGGCCAGTCATGTGCTGGGACAACTGGCCCGGCGCGTGTCCGATGATTGGCACATCCGATGGGGATTCAGCCCTTTACTGATGGAGACCTTCGTGGATCCGCGCCAATACACCGGCGCTTGTTATCGCGCCGCCGGTTGGGAGCTGCTGGGCGAGACCAGCGGTCGAGGACTGACACGACCGGGAAAGCAATACCAAAGTACGCCGCGATGGGTGTTGGTCAAGCCCCTGCAAAAGGAGTTCCGCCAGCGGCTGTGCACCACGCCCTTATCAGGGAGAGTGGTGTCATGAGCAAAGCCTCCCAGCGCCCAAGCCGCGAAGCCATTAAAGAGCAGCGGTGCCACAAGAAACAGCAAGAGAAAGCCCTTCGTAAACAGCAAAAGGACGAAGGCCTCATTCCCCGGACGGCACCGGCGCTACCCAATGCCTGCTCACCTCATACCACCAAGGAGGAAGAGCAGCAAGAACGTGAGGAGGCGGTGACGGGACAGCTGCGCCTCCTGCGCCGTGAACTGCCCAAATTGCTCCGACGGTTGAATCAAATCCCCGATCCCCGTCACGCTGGCAAGCGCAAGCACAAATTGACATTGCTGATGGTTTACGGATTATTGATGTTCATCTTCCAGCTTGGCTCTAGGCGTGAGGTCAACAGGGTCATGACCCGTCCGCAGTTCATAGAGAACCTACAGCAGTTTTTTCCTGAGCTGGAGAGATTACCCCATGCCGACACCTTATATCGGTTGCTGCGCGACATCGATGTGGAACACATCGAGCAAGCCCATACCGATCTGATTCGGCGCCTGATTCATGACAAGAAGTTCCTTCGCTTCCACATCAACAACCGTTACCCCATCGCCATCGATGGTTCGCAGAAGTTCATCAGAGATCACCTGTGGGATGTGAACCCGCTACAGCGTACTCACGGCAAGGAAGAAAATAGTCATACTCAATATTACGTCTACGTGCTGGAGGCGAGTCTCTCCTTCCGTAACGGCATGGTCATTCCCCTGCTCAGCGAGTTTATTGAATATGACAAGGGAGATACCGACAGCAACAAACAGGATTGTGAACAGCGCGCCTTTCATCGCCTGAGCACCCGACTCAAACAGCTTTTCCCTAATCTCCACATTATTCTGCTGCTTGATGGACTCTACGCCAATGGCCCGGTGATGGCTCGCTGTCACCAACTCAACTGGCAGTTCATGATCGTACTCAAAAACAAAAACCTGCCCACCGTTTGGGATGAATTCAAGGGACTTAAACCGCTACAGCCGAAAAACCGACTTGATCAATCTTGGGGGGAGCGTCGGCAACACTTCTCCTGGGTCAACGACATTGAATACGAATATATTCAGGAGGGAAAACGCAAATCCATGAAGCTCCACGTCGTGGTCTGCGAAGAGCGTTGGGAGAAGGTTGGCAATGACGGGGAAATCATTCCCCAAACCGCTCGTCACGCCTGGATTTCCAGTTGTTCTCTTGATCGCTACAATGTCCATGAGCGCTGTAATCTCGGCGCACGTTATCGCTGGGGGATTGAAGCTGGCTTCCTGGTGGAAAAGCATCAGGGCTATCACTATGAGCACGCCTTTTCCCTGAATTGGAATGCCATGAAGGGCTATCACTACTTGATGCGATTGGCTCATCTATTTAACACCCTGACCCGTTTCTCTCGACGCCTCAAGGGACTCTATGCCAAGCTTGGGGTACGTGGCACGATCGCCTTCATTCGGGAGTCCTGTGCCGCGCCCTGGCTGGATCCAGAGCATATCAAAATCCTTCTGAGCAAACCTTTCCAGCTGAAGCTCGAATAGGGCCGTTCATCGCCTGATCAATACGGGTTCCCGCTGATAAGCGGATGATCTTCCTTGCGCCACCAAGTATTCTCAACCGATCCTACCTGCCGACAGGTGCCGGGAATGCTGGTTTATGAATGCTGTTTGACGGGGTTCCTTGATTCCTGACCATTGTCGCCATCCCTTGCTTCTGCTCATGTAGGTGGAAGTTGGCTTATGCTTCAGGGCTGCAAATGAACGCAAATATTTGAACCTGGCTCTATAAAACAGTCCTGAAGTCGAGTGTAGGAGCGAACTTGTTCGCGAAGAGCACGTTTCGTAGTCCATCGCGAACAAGTTCGCTCCTACAAATGCAAAACGTCGTAACTTCTCAATAAGTCCGTGCTACAGAGGTGCACCGTTTACGGGCCAAAGGGTGGAATCCAGAGGCTGGCACTCTGTATCACTGGATACCCGCCTGCGCGGGTATGACGGCCACCTCATGGCCACCTCAAGCCCACCTAAACTGGATACCCGCCTGCGCGGGTATGACGGGGTGTTATAAAGCATGAAGTGAGAGAGTGAAGTGAGAGAAGAGTGAGAGAGGAAGTGAGAGAGGACACCCATAGATAGTGAGAGAGGACACCCATCGCTTTTTCCCGTTTGTAAGTGTGGTATATCTTCAGTCCAGCAGTTGCTTTGGGTAGTCGCGGCAGGCATTCTGGCACTTCTGTCAGCCGCCTTGAGTACGCTCCATGGTCTTTGGTCTTTTTCAGCAACAACCGCCCCTGGATGAACCTTCCATTCAGTGGATATTCGATGCCTTTGACTGGGCACTGAGAAACTTCGATGCTGAGGTATTTCGGCAGGAGACGCTGCTGGTGACACCCTCTAATAAGCACTTTCCCGGTCGGGCCGAGAATCCCCATGAGATGGCCAAGCTCATCTTCGACCGGGTTCAGGAGTACGCAGGTATGCAGCACTGGCCATTCCAGTTGCTGCCGCCGGACTCCTGTCTGTTGGATGACCGCCCGCAGATTGTTCTTGAGGGGCGGTTGCGGGGCTCGCAGGGTGTGGCGGCAAAGGAAGCAGGGAGCATTCCCGTCTACTACGACCCCCGGCAGGTCGGTAACCCCGAGGTGATGATCGCCACCCTTGCCCATGGCCTGGCCCACTATCTCGGCAGCACGACCCGGGAGCCGCCGCCCGGGGGCGAGGAGAATCGGCCCCACGTGATGGAGCTGCTTGCGGTGTTCATGGGCTTTGGGCTGATGTTTGCCAACAGCTCACTCAGCTTCCCCAAGGGGGGGTGTCGCAGTTGCGGCCCCTCCACCGAGCGCCAAGCCTATCTCTCCCAGTACGATATCACCTATGCCTTGGCCCTCTTTGCCGTGCTAAAGGGAATTGCCGACAAGGAGGTGTTGGCTCACCTGAAAAAGTCCCTGCGCCCCTTCTTCAAGAAATCCCTCAGGGATGTGCGCAACAGGGTTGAGCAATTGCAGGTGATGGCGGCTCATTTCGAGGTGTAGCGACTGATGCCGTCCCACTCCCCTTCCGGCGGGTGGTCGATATGGTGCTGGCAGCGCTCGACAAACAGTTGATGCAGTTTGGCGTAACGGCTGTCAGAAAGCCCGCGAAACTGTGCCAGCGCCTCACTAAACTCAGCGGCGAAGTAGTGCTCAAGGGCACTGTGGTAGCTGGCCAGCTCATCCTTCTCCGCCTGTAACAACCGATCCTCTTCACCCATCAGCTCATGAATCAGCACCGGCTGCTCCCTTCCCACCACCTTGATCAGATCGAGTTTACGGAATACAAACTGCTCATCCGCTACCGCACGACGTGCATCATCACTGACGATAATCATCACACCATAGACCTTGGAGATACTCTCCAGCCGCGATGTCAGGTTGATGGTATCGCCAATGGCGGTGTAGCTGAGATGGTTCTCCGAGCCAATATTACCCACCTGGGCCAAGCCGGTGTGGATACCGATGCCCGCCCTCACCTCAGGCAGCGACCCTACCCGCCAGTGACCGTTGAGACGCTCCAGTCCCCGGCGCATCTTGAGGGCGGCAATCATGGCATTACGGGTATGGTATGGGTCGGGCAACGGGGCATTCCAGAAGGCGTAGACGGCATCACCGATAAACTTATCCACCGTTGCCCGCTGATCCATCAGTATCTGCGCCATCACACTGAAATACTGATTGAGGAAAGCGCACACCTCCTGGGGCTGCAGACCTTCGGAGATGGAGGTGAAGCTGCGTATATCAGAGAAGAGCGCGGTAACCTCACGCTCCTCACCGGAGAGTGTCAAACCCTCCGGTGACTTCAGCAGTTCGTTGACCAGCACGGGAGAGAGAAACTTGGAGAACGCATTACGTGTGTTGCGCCGTTCACTCTCTTCCAGAACATAGTTGACAAAGGTGAGGATAAAGAAGATCAGCGTAGAGAAGAGTAGTGGATAGACCGGGTCGAAAAAGAGGCCGTATTCACTGAACAGCCAGTAGGATATATAGCTCACCAGAGTAGTGGTAAAGATGAACAGCACGCCGCTTTTTACTGCACCTATGGCGGGAATCAAGGCAATAAGGATCAGGCTCATCAGTAGCAGATAGGTCAGCTCCCCCCCTTTTGCCCAGTCCGGCTGCTGCAGGAACTGACCCGATAGAATGGTATTGACGGCATTGGCGTGAACCACCACCCCGGGGTAGTGGTCGGAGACTGGCGTGGCAACAAAATCCTTGATACCGCTGGCGGACGTACCGATAAACACGTAAGCATCACGAAAAATCACCGGGTCTACACCAGCAGTTGCCACATCCACAGCAGAAACCCGCCGAAACGTTCGCTCTGGTCGGGTGTAACGAACCAGCATCTGCCCATTGGCATCGGTTGGTATCTTATGCTCCGCCACTCTTACCGACTCCACACCATTATCGCTGGCGCGTACCTGAATCATCGCTCCCCCCTCCCCCACCCGGATCATCTCCAGTACCAGGGAGTTGTAGAGCTGCTCACCGTGACGAATGACCAGAGGCAAGCGGCGCACCACCCCATCAACATCGGGGAGCACATTAAAGAAACCGCTGCCGGCGGCTGTCTGTTGCAGGAGTTGAAGGTTCTCCACGGCAGAGGTGGCGGAGGAGAGCCACGCCTTAGGTGACGAACCAATAATAGCTGCCCCGCTTGGAGCACAATTGAGTTTCTCCAGAACATCCTCTTGATCAAAACCAAAGGAGAAGCCGAGAACCGCCGGCACCCCCGCCAGCGCATCACGCAACTGTCGGTCATGGTCGGGCAGGGCAATGAGATCAGCGAGACAGCGCTGCGTCAGCACACCTGGGTCGAGAGCGGCAACCACCTGTCTGGGAGAAGAGCCGTCCTCTTCGGCAAATACGATATCGAGCCCCACCACTTTTGGGCTCCCTTGAGCGATCCGTCCGATCATCGCCGCCAGGCGCTTGCGTGGCCAGGGCCACTGGCCCAGCGCCTCCAGGCTTCGATCATCGATATCAATGATGATTATCGGCGTATCTACCGGCTCCGCCAGATGCTGCTGCAGGAAGAAATCGTTGGTTTTGAGCCGCACTGTTTGAACAAACAGCGGATCAATGAGACTCAGAAGAAGAAGCAATAGCGTGGCTACAGCACCCACCAGCCTGGGTATATTTCGTCGTTGGATCTTAGGTATCACCCGCTACCCCTATCGACAGCCATAACCGGCCCCGATAAACGAAGCGCAGCGCAGCTTTTTGGGGTCCGCATTTATCGCCTTGTTATGCATTTTCTGCCATTCAATTTAGTGTTTCGAACATAGATATTATAAGTTCAGGATCATCGGCAACCTGACTATGGAGGCGATGCCTAATTGGCACTTCCTCTGTCTCGGAATACATCCGCCACTCTTTGGATGTCATCTGCACATTCTTTGACGGTAAAAAGTGTTTCATTCTTTGGCCACTCTCCCTCATACGTATAACACTCCAGGGTGGAAATCTTGCCATTCTCAAACCAAGGCAATACCCCAGCACCAGCTTCTAATTCTGGATGTCGTAAATGTGTTTTCGGTGTTTCCTCAATATACCGATTACTTTTGCTAAGTACTGGTGAATTTTCAGAAACTTTAATATTCGTATACAGCCCTACACCTGTATAGTCTCGATCAATAATAGATGCATCAACTAGTTGCTGCTGAATAATATTCTCTTCCGGGTCACCCTCAATGAGGGCTTCTAATACCATTTTTTCGAAGTCACTCAGTTCCATTCTGTATAGACACTTACCGTTTTGCAGCACCAGAAAAATGTGGATTTGCGAGCATTTTGTTCGCGTGGCTGCGCTTGTTAGGGCTCAATGTCATTAACTTAAGCTTAATGCCATGGTCATCCCTGCATAGGTTGGAACCCAGTGGTCGAACTTCCCTCTTTCCCGTCATACCCGCGCAGGCGGGTATCCAGCGCTACGGAGCGCTGTCCCCTGGATTCCATCCTTAGGTCCGTAAACGGTGCATCCCTGCACCACTACTCCCGCCTACGCGGGAATGACAAGCCTGAAGTGTACGGGGAATTTTCCACCTAAGTTAATGGCATTGTGTTAGGGCTGGCTTTCATTCTGCATTCACTACTGGCTTCCTGCGAGCACCAAATAGATGGCAGCGCCATCCATAAACAACTGCCCCCCCGATTGAAAAAAACCACAAAATGCTTACGGCATAAGAAAAAAATGCATCTAAAGTGCGACAATTTCCTTCGTTCAAGCAACTCTCAGAAATCAATAGTGTATTTACTAAAACCATAGCCACAAAAGACAATGCTATATAGATAAAAATAATCAGGATACGTCTTACTCTCGAAGGATACGTAAAATTACGAGCATCAAGTGCACGCTCATCAATACATTCATTCTTCGGTAATGATGCTGGATCACGAAGTATTACAAGTGTACCTACAAGAACATCATGAAGTGCTTGATGTCGGCAGGTAGCTAAAACAAAGATAAATGACCACCAGCCAGTCAACGTTCTTAATAATGAGCGTAGAATAGCGCGCAAAAGACCTATGTTGTCACTTGTTTTATTGCTTTGCACGACCAGCCCCATAATATAGTGGCCAGGAGTGCTGCCTATTCTAGAAACCAAGATGGGGTCTAATACTAACCAAGCAATGAGAGGATATGCCAGCTTGGCAGCAACAGAGTGCCCTTCAAAAAACGGCAGGAGCATCCACCAGCTAAAGATCACAAATATAGCTATTACGCTATCAATTAAGACTGCACGTACTCGGCGGAGTAGTCTCGGATATGTTCTAGTGGAATCCATGCTGTTTTTTTCTGTGCTCTAACGCCGCCAACAGCGGCAGGCTTGGTGTTGCTTGCTTTGTGCGGTAATGGCGCAGCCACGCACAAAGCAAGCGACGGCAAGGCTGTCCAAGGAGCGTAGCAACTGATGCTGATTGGCCTTGTTATGTGCTTTATGCAAACGATTCATATTGAGACCACACAGGATCTTCATGGCCGCCAAACTCAAATTCGAATTGACCATACTTAGTAACTTTTGGCTCTAAGAGATCACTCAGTTTATCTGGGGCTGATGTGTAAATAATAAAATCCTTTAGTTCTGGAATGAAGACTGTACCAATAAATGTAGTGTGCTCACCATTACATATTGATGATAATTCTCCCTCAATTATTTCAAATGCATCATGGTCTTCTGAGGAAGGAAAACCCGCCTCAGTATATGGCTGATAACGAACCGTGGGGTAAATACAAACAGGATAATCTTCTCTGTTTTTACCATCGGGGACAAGACGAATACCAGGACACCCATCAATTGGTTCACCCAGCATGATGGGGGTCCGAGTCATTTTAATGGGTGTCCTAGCCATTCTAGCCATTTCTAACACCTAAGCTCATGGGCAGCCAAAACGGAGCGGCTTTTGTGCAATAATGGAGCGAAGCGGAATGCACAAAAACCGCGTAGTTTTGACTGTCCAATGGAGCTTTTTAGTATGCGATAGTGTAATTAATTTCACTATGGCGCCTTTCCTTCTGCTATTGCAGATACTGCTGCATCTAAGCTGTTCCTTACATCACCAATCCATTCAACCACTTCTTCTGGTGCATTTGCTTGCAATGCAATATTTTGTACCAAAATGAATGTCTTTTTCATGATATTTAGATTTCTTACTGATTCCCAGCTCATTGCCTCGTCTATATGGAATAACATTTTCTCTGAATCATGGAACCCAGAGTTTTCAACTACTGAATCTCTTAAATTGCCCCATGAACCTTGAAGGTCTGAGATTGCGGTTTTTTCATATCCAGATGGTTCAGTAATAAATGACATTATCTATTTCTCATTATCTTTTTCGCATAACGTCCCAAATCAGCCGACCAGTGAAGTGGCGTGGATTTTGCGGCAGCAAAAACCATGACGCTTTACTGGGTCGGCTGGATTTGGCTTGTTATGTTGATATTCAGATAAATCTCTCAACACTTACATTAAATAAAATACTTAATTTTTTTGCAACATCTTTACTTATATTACGCCTACCCAACTCTATATCTGAAATATTCTGCCGGGTAAATTTACCAATTTTTTTACCCAACTGCTCTTGGGTCAATTTGAAATTTTCTCGATATATTTTCACAGCTTCACCTGGTGTTGTTGATTCAGATGTTTTTTGGAACCAACCAGAAGAAAAAATATTTGAATATTGCTCCTCTTCATCAATAACCTCAACGTCGTTGCCAAAATTCTCTTGTAAATATTTGAGGAGTTTAGATGGGATTTCACCTTTGACCTCAAATAGCAGGGCCTCAGTATGGGGCTTTTTCACGACTGCCAACATAGTACACCTCAATATTAATAGTATTTGAATCATGTTCCCAGCAAGCTGCCCATGATGTACCAAGGTGACAATGATATTTCATAGAACTCAATTGGCTAAAATTTTGCCAATTTGGCTGCTCTGGGCCGGTATCTCTCAGATCCAAGGCCAAAATAGCCATCTTTTTTTGCACCCATACAGGAAGCTTATTCAGCTTTTTGAGAACCTTCTTTTTGATGGAGACATTATACATACGTTAAATGTACTGCATTAACTGGTACATTGCAATCGACAGCAACCTGGTGAGGGGGGGTATAGATTTACTATCTGAAACATAATGCCCGCAATAACCGGACAGACCGTAGTGTTGGTTGTCTTGTGCCATAACGAGCGAAGCGAAGGCACAAGACAAGCAACACGGAGGTCTGTCCGAGTTAATTGCGATTGTTAGAAAACTTTTTTTGCTATGTATATAGTGCTGCCAAACCCTTCTTCAATATAGTGATTTACCAGCATCATGCCATTCCTCTGTAAAACCTTTTCATAATTATCACAGGACATTGAATGCGTCATGAAGCTTTCACCTCCATTGTATCCTGGCAAAGTCATTTCGCTTCCATCTTCATCGCCAGAATTGAATAAAAAATATCCATCCTGTTGTAGGTGCTCAGCTACTTTATCAATGACTTTGTTTTGCTGAACCGGCGTAAGATGAAACATAAATCCATAACCGATTACTGCATCAAAAATAGTATTGAAAAAATCAGAATTCAAAGCATCAGAACATTCAATTGGTACGCCTGGTAACTCTTCTTTGAATTTCGTCACCATATTTATTGAGCTATCAATGCCATAAGGTTTGAATCCAAGATGAAATAGCGTACTTGTAATTGGAGTACCATACCCACACCCAATATCCAGTATCTTGCCCGCAGGTTGTAGATTTTCTGTAAATAACCGAGTAACTTCAACTCCAGCATCAGGGCTTCTTGAGGAATAATACCAGTCAAATATTTTATCGTATGTTTCCATTACTATGATTTTCTAACGTCAGCCATCACCAGACGCGGAAGGAGCGGTAGCGACCGTAGCGGTCGGGTGTATGGCCTTGTTCTGCGATACACGCAATCTTTCTGTACGGCTGCGCCAAAACTCCATTTCTTCTTGTCTTGACTTCCCTGATAACATTTGTGCAACATGTACTGCACCACGACGTTTTAACTCTACACATTCTGGCTCATGAGTTGTCATAATGTATTACCTCTAAAGGTGAGTATATGCCGATGTGGTTATAACCATTCAAAGTATTTACGGCATTATATTTTGGTATCTTGTCAAAATGTACAATATGCTTAAAATTCCAGCTCACAATAAGATCACAGCCTGAAACAGTTGAGATTGCCACATGAAGCGCATCATCAAGTGATTTTTCAGTAACAACACCTGATTTAATATAGTTTAGCTGTAATTCTAATGCTTCTTCACTGATATCAGCAATTTCAGCAAAATCCGCATATTTGTTGAAAAGTTGTCTAATGTTATCTGGGGCCGGTTCAATTTCTGCTTCTACAACGGCGGAGGTTACCAAAATAAACATCCCTGATTCGAATTCATCAAAAAACTGTTTGCTTGGCTCAGAAAACTCTTTGTCAAACATTCCGCCAAAAACTGATGTGTCTGCATATATTCTCATAAATCACGCTTCATATGTGTAGTTGTCTTTAACGTTTGAGCACAGCCGCGCCGTTTTTTGGCGTCGGCTGGTGCGACTGGTTATGTGTTCGTACCTTCAACTTACCTCGCACCCCATTGGCATAAAGCAAATAATTACAGACGCCACACGTGGAAGCTTGAAAGCAAGTACTCCACCTGCAATAGCACCAGCAATAATAGCTGGGGCAATATCAATAAGTAGTTCAGAGATCGGAAGAATGGTTATTGATCCATAAATTATGCGCACAATCAAGCCTATAAATGCGCCGATAACCGCAAGAGCTAATGCCGTAAACAGCATTTCTGTTTTAGAAAGAACTTTTTCGGTATCGCTTTGATCTTGCATGCACTATTCCTTTTCAAATAATAGCTGATTATTCTTTTAGCCATTTCTTGTATTCTTCTTTGTCTGCCTCTACAAGCTTCTTCTTTGGGCCATCAATTATTGACCACTTTTTGCTTTGCCTCGAGAATACCAGAGGAATACCAGGACAGCAATTATCGGCCACGCAGCCTCTCTATATAAAACAATGAGTTAGGATGGATTAAAAAAATATTTTTCGCAAAGGTAGTCATGCACTA
>JBEVXT010000053.1:0-4222 GCA_040505955.1 Sedimenticola sp.
CGCCTATCGGCGACTAACCGCCTTCGCTTCGCTCTCCATGGCGGTTAGCGTGCGTTATAGCAATTTTATATGAGTCAACGCGTAGGTTCCCACGCACGCAAAACAGATGCATTCCATGAGGACCCATGGAATGCATCTTCGCCACAACGGAGATTACTTCAGTTTCCTCATCAGAACGTCGCCTGATAGCTCAAGGACAACCACACGTTATCATCCTCACCATCATTGGTCGCGTTCAGCATCCCACTCAGCTTACCCGCTCCCGCATCCAGATTGTGCTCAAAACCAAATCCAACACGCACCAGATTATCCCTCTCTTCAGTAGCCGGGGTATTTAGCTGTATAGAGACCTCATTATTGACCATAACCTCCCCGTGCAGACCTGCGGCATCGTCACCCAAAAGATGGCTCCCCTCTACAAGACCAATTAGACTCGTGTTTCCGTTTAACGGCTTCCTCAAATCCGCACCAATATGCAGATGTGTCCGACTACTCTCCATCGAGTCTATCGATGCACTACCAAATCCACCCGACTCCATGTATGCAGCCTGCTTCACCTCAGAGTAACTGACCTCTCCATACGGGCTCGCATACACCCCTCCTGGCAGCTCGATACCATCATCAAGCTCCAATCTCACGGAAAGCCACTTGGTGTCATTGCTCGGCCGTGCGTAAAGGGTGCGATCATTCCCTGCGTCATAACGCGATATTTTCGACTGTCCATCCCCATAAAGGCCCGCAACACTCATCCACAAATCACCAGACACCTGAGCCATCAGTTCCGCTGTGACAAAGTCACTGCTCCGGTAAACATCGACAGAATCAAGATCTTTGTTGTTAGCCCACGTCTTTCCCACAGACATACCAGCTTGTACTTTCCCAAAGTTGTGGCTGGCCGCAACCTCAGCGATCCGAAAATTCCCGTACTTACCACTACCACTGCCAGCATCACCTGTCGTCCAGAAAGTAGTCTCTCCCTCCTTGACACGACGTGATAACGGCCGACTGTGGGCCCCGTGAATAATGGTTTGTGTGTTATCCAAAGCGGTCTTCTGTGCAGCAGAGGCAACGCCTATCTGCACGCTTGCCGCTGAAACATCCACCATACCACCGGGATTCGCTACTGGGGCCGCTTGAGCTCCACTTGGTCCACCCGTAGGCATTACGTACATCAGGAACCCGTTGCCATTTTGCAACTCACCAACAACAATGCTCCCATCCTCATTAGTGGAGTATGCCGCACGCGTCATGAGACGGGGATCATTATCCTTGTTCCACTCATCCAATCCGTTCCATCGCATCCAATCTTCGAGGGTATGCATAAGTACAGGCCCCCCGAGATACCTCTCCGGATCTTCAAGCCAGTTCGCTCCCTTCCGACTCGGTATTTTTCTTGGAAGTAAGCGATGAACCTCATCACTATGAATGAAGGCCCTCTTCTGTCCAATCCCGGTTTGGTCCGTTGTGGAGCCTACAATAACCTTCCCATCACCAGAAATGTCGTATGCATATGATTCTTCAGCCCTCCAGTTCTTGGTGCCCTGACCGTAATTTATGTAGTAAAGATTGTCAGCAACCCCAAGCTCCCACAGTCCGTTTTCCTTTGTCCACTTGAATGCGCGCCAAGGAGAAGCATCATCCATCCTCAAACCACCAACAACAACTCTCCCATCAGCAGATACAGCTTCAGCTACGGATGTCGTGACTGAAAATCTCGAAACCCTATCCAAATTTCTTTGTGCCTCATCGCCAAGACTCTCCATGCCCCCCGCTTCCGTCCATCGGAATGCCCTTTGATGCCCAGATGTCGCCGAGAACCCCACAATGACCCCACCGTCCCTACTAGCGTCATTCGCAAGCGATGCATATTTCCTCTTCCCGTTGGGCGATATCACAGTAGCTCCACCCGGGAGATCACCGAGCAGCTCCACCCCACCTTCCTCGGTCCATCTCATGGCACTGATTGCCGGATACTCTCGTAAGGCAGAGAATTTATCCCTACTGAAGTCCCCATTCCAATCCACCGGAATCGGGAGTTTCATAGCCTCCCCATTCGGGCCTGTGGGCCACGGCGATGCCCAGCCACCAACAACGACTTTTCCATCACCAGATATACCATGCGCGAAGGTCCCTTCACCCAATTTAGTGACCTCACCACCCCTCAAGATAAACGCGCGATTTTTCTCTTCCCTCCAGCTGGATTCCCTAGACCCCTCATCATACAGAGACCTTTCTACGTACATGCGTGCATCGGGATTTTCTGGGCCACCATCAGTACCCATGCGAAATTGAAATAGCTCCGCCGCATTACCAACGATCACATCTCCGCTATCAGAAACAGCGGTAGCATAGGTAGATTCGTATACCCTATCAGGGCGGTAGAGGACACGCTTTGGTCCGATATCTTCTACCCCCCCCACCTTGGTCCACTTAACAGCCTGTCTCCAACTCTGAGACAAACGATCGTTTAGATCGAGGTCCGCAAGCGGGAAGCCCATAGTCTCCCGCGCCCACGCCTTGGCAGAATCAGGATATTTCCCATTGGGTGGCTGATACGGACTATAAGACCTATCACCTACCACAACCAACCCATTCGCAGAAATACCCTCTAAAGACAATCTATTTAGGTCTCTATCTCCAATCGGCTGAGCCTCCATCATGACGTTGGCACCGTACACATCGTACTCGAATTCATCCCGGCTGTTTTCGCCAACGCAATGTGCAGCCCAAGGCATGCTTGCCCATTGATCACTTCCGCACTTCCATTCATTGTCCATGGAATAGTGCTTCCATTTATCCTCGTCATATCTGCCTATTTCACGCAGATAAAGCAGCTCTCTATCCTGTTCCCACCCATAAGGATCCCACCACCAGACATGAGTAGTCGCGAACCCATTAATCTTGTACTTTTGGTACAACTTTCCATTTTTGTAAAGATCATCCTCCGGATAAAGACTGACAGTCGCCCGCCTAGTCTTCACAAAAAGATCCCAAAAAGAATAAATCTTCTTATCGAGTATCCAACCTAAAAGACGCCTACCGAACTTATCATCTGTGTAGGATTCCGTAAACCGATCCCTAACATGCCTGACATCATCCGGGCCAACGTTTCCTCGACCAAAGTAGCCGTAAGCACTCACATCGCGGTACCAGGTGTGGTTGTCGTTAACTGTACTGGCTGGCGCCAAAGCAGGCACCCCTGCCAGAAGAGAAGTGACCGCCAAGATGGGTAGCTTTAAGATACTCATTTTTTTCAATAGCTCCGCGCAGTCCGCAAGGCCTAGTAGACTCTGTCCAGCGTAACCAGAGCGCATCTGTATTTCAAGTGGTTTGGCGAGGCCGCTTCGCGGACAAAACACCACGATACCATATGCACATTCGACCACATAAATTAAAAGGCTCTTCGCGAGCCAATGACGTTGTCGCCAACCCCTTGAACCGCAAATGATAATCTGGTGCGGATCGACTGGGGCGGTTTCGATACTGATGTGACACAGAGCGTCACCTTTGTACAACCGCGCGAGCTTTCGGTGGCCATCAACAGGATCGCAGGTGGCCCCACCGATTTTCTCGGCACGCTTTCCGCCAACGGTCGTGTCTTTCTGATCAATAATAGCGGCATCACTTTCGGAGCCAGCGCCCAGGTTAACGTGGGTGCCCTGCTTGCGACAGTTTCCGATCTCGATGTGGATGCCATGAACGGACAGTTCGATGTCTCTAGCGGGGGCGATGACCCCTACAGCGACGGCCATCTGACTGATGACCTGGTGATTCCCCTCATCGGCAGGGGTATCGCGAATGGTGCCAGTGTGGAGAACCATGGCACCATAAAAACCACTTCTTCGGTAAGTGGTTTTGCCGTTCTGGCGGCGCCCAATGTGATTAATGAGGGTGTGATTAAGGCGGAAATGGGTACCGTAGGCCTGGTGTCCGGCGCCGATGGCATCCTTGTCTTTCGGTTCGAGAAGGGCGGTGAAGGCCTGATCGGTTACGAGGCGACCGCGGGCTCATTGCCGGATGACTGGGAGGGCGCGGCCCAGGTGGTTCAGAGCGCGGAGGGCTCCGTCAGTGGCCGTAGTGTCTATATTACGGCGCATATGGCCAACAACCTGCGCGAGGGCATCATCAATCTTGGCGGCGTGGTGGATGCGACGGTACTGGATACGGATGGCAACCTGGTGAACACCGATTTTGCCAAGGCGTATGCTGAAGTGCGGGCTGA
>JBEVXT010000054.1:0-9208 GCA_040505955.1 Sedimenticola sp.
TGCGTATTTATTTGCGGCAAACATCAACGGTTCCCCGCTACATCACTGGCTGAGTATTGCAGGTAATCAGGTTTCAATTTAAAAAAGCTGATCTCCAGCAGCATAATACCGGTGGCTAAATTAACGCCTGATTTTCCAGTCAGCCCAAATCAGAAGTTCAATGAAATATCCTTATGTACTGACAGGCAGCTGGCGATGTTCTTGGCCTGCTCCAGGGTCAGGCGCTCCTGCTGTCGCAAACCAACGGTCTGGCTGATCGACTGGCGATAGGTCTCAAGTCTGGACGCATACTCAGTGGCCGCACGGCTACGCCAGCTGACCTCTTCTCCAAGCTTTTCGAGCGCTTTGGTCAGGAATGCTTCAGCCTTCTCTCGGTCCGGGCTCTTGCCGCGCAAGGCGCGTCGCGTCTTGCTGAGCATGGATTTGATCTGGTGGGCATTTTTGAGCAGGTCAAATTTGGCTCCCAGCGCCTTGATGGTCTCCGTGGCCTGTTTGGGCTCATCACTGCGAATCATTGCCCGCAGGGCCTCTACCTCCGGCTCCAGTGCTTTTATCGCTGCGCCATCCGCCATCATCTGCTGCATAGCGATAATGGCTTCATATGACCCATCCGCGTTACGCCGATATTTCTGACGGGCCATCTTCTCCTTCTTTGCCAGGGCGACATACTGCTCTCTTGCCGCTTTCCACTGTACCGGGATCAACTTTTTGAAGTCCAGCATCTCTGCCCTTAGGTCACCTGCCTGAGTCTCCAGTGCAGAGATGGTCTCAGGGGATGTTCCCTCTTCATAGGCCAGCCTTTTGCGCTCTTCATCTGCGGCTGCGGCTTTCTGACCCAGTGTTCTGATCCGCCCTTCGATCTGCCGAACCTCTCTATGCTGTGGCTTATACTCAGGCACATAGGCGGCCAGGGCACTTTCAGCCGTATGTATATCCCTGATCAGGTCAAACGATTTTTCCGCCGCCGCATAACTTTCACTCAATGCCGACTGATACTCTGCCGGGATATAGCTGCGATCGAGGCCTTTGGCCTGGTTGATACTGGCAACAATGGAGTCGGCTGTCTGTTCATAGACTACAAAGAGATCACGCTCCATGCATTGCTGAAGTTTCGGGTTGCTCGGTGGAGGTGCCGTCTCTGATGTAAGGTGCGTCTTGTTCGGCAGGTAGTTCACTAGTGACGGGAATGAGCCCGCGATGGCCAGGCCCAGCAGTTGCAGGCCAATAAAGGAGACAGCCCCTTTATAGATATGAGTCGTTTTGACCGACTTGGGTGCGACCCCCCGCAGGTAGAAGAGCGAGAAACCGAACGGTGGTGTCAGGAACGAGGTCTGGATATTCAGGCCGACCATCACACCCAGCCAGACTGCTGTCACATTTGCACCCGGGTCGGCCAGCAAGATGGGGGCGACGATGGGCACCACCACCACGGCGATTTCGATAAAGTCGAGGAAGAAGCCGAGGAAGAAAATCACCGCCATGACGACGATAAACTGGATCCAGAAACCACCGGGCAAGCTGCTCAGATACTCTTTCACCAGTTCTTCACCACCAAAGGCGCGGAAGGCCGAGGTGAGCATGGCGGCACCGATGAGGATGATAAATACCATGGAGGTGGTTTTAGCCGTCTCCATCATCACTCCGCTCAGGGTGTCGTCAATCTTGTGGGCGCGCCAGATACTCCAGCCGATGGCGATAACCAGTCCACTCACGGCAATCAGGGCAAGAGTGATGCCGAAGGCATCATGGTCATTGGTGATGTCCTTGATATTCAGGTCGTAGATCGACTGCAATATAAAAATGGCGATGATCGATACAATGGCCAGGGCTGCCGGATAATAGGCGCGTGGCTTCCCTTCCATCAAGCGATAACTGGCCATAATCATGGCCCCAATGGCGCCGACTGCTCCCGCCTGATTGACCGTTGCGACACCCAACAGGATGGAGCCGAGGACGATAAAGATCAGGGCCAGGGGGGGGAGCAGGGCAAGCAGTATGCGGGCAAAAAAGCGCCGGTCGTAGTTACCGTCGTAGGGTACCGGTGGCGCTAACTCTGGTTTAATTATTGCTGAAATCAGGATGTAGGCCATGTAGAGGCCTACCAGGATCAGGCCGGGAATAAACGCCCCCATGAACATGTCACCGGCACTGGCGGATACCACCTCAAACTCGCCCGGCATGGAGAACTCACCGGTGCTGGCCTTGTAGGCGGCCTTGCGCAGTGTTCCGGCCTGATCGGCGGCGTTGGAGAGCTGATCTGCGAGGATAATCAGAACGATGGAGGGGGGAATGATCTGCCCCAGGGTTCCCGATGCACAGATGGTGCCGCAGGCGAGGGGTTTGGAGTAGTTGTTTTTCAGCATGGCCGGCAGGGAGATCAGCCCCATGGCGATCACGGTGGCGCCAACGATGCCGGTGGTGGCTGCCAGCAGTGCGCCGACAAATACCACCGAGATACCGAGGCCGCCGGGAACGGGGCCAAACAGTTGCGCCATGGCGACGAGAAGATCCTCGGCGATCTTTGAGCGCTGCAGCATGATCCCCATGAAGATAAACAGGGGGATGGCGATCAGGGTGTCGCGTTCAACATTCCAGTAGAGACTTCGGAAGTTGGTGACACCGGCGCTCAACCAGCTGTTCGGTCCTCCGAGGGAAAAATAGGCGTCAACATTGCCCTCAAACAGATAGCCGCAGGCGGCAGCGATGCCGATGGTGAGCACCGCCGCACCGGGCAGGGAAAATGCCACAGGAAACCCTGATGTCAGGGCGACAATCATGATGATGACAAGCAGAAGTAAGAAATATGTTTCCATCAGATAAACCTGGGTTCAGTAACCGCAAATCTGGTTATAAGGGTGTTCGGATGACCCATAGTCGTGAATGATGTCAGCGATGCTGTGGAGCAGAAAGCTAACAAACTGAATCATCATCGAGACAGCAAAAACAACCAGAAAACCGGCCATAAGGTATTTTACATAGAGGCCGTAGCCGCTCTGTGATATTTCAAAGCTCAGTAGTGGGCTGTTTATGCTGTTGCCCTTGCCACCCATGCCCTGCATCAGGATCACCCAGCAGATAGGCAGACCAAATAGGAAGATACCGATGCTGTTTGTCCATGCTTTGACCCTTCTGCTGAAGCCGGCATAGATCACATCAACACGGACATGACCTTCGTGAATAAGGGTGTAGCCGCTGGCAAACAGAAACAGTGCGGCATACCAGAAGCGTACCAGATCGCCCATATAGGCCTGCTCATAGGAGAAGACAAAGCGTGTAATAACGATCAGGAACTCTGATAGCACCACCATCAGTGCCAGCCATGAGAAACTGATTGAACGGATGAACCAGGCAAAAATAAAAGCTGATAAAAGGAGAGGATAATGAACATAGGTGCCGCGAAAAATGGGTCGGCCGAGCTGGGTTACCAGCTCTTTACTGACCCAGGCATCGAGAAAATTTTCGATTCTTAGAAATGAGATCAATGTATCGGCAGCACCGATCAGTACGACGGCCCAGAAGGCCGCTCTGATGATATATTCGGAAAGTTTGGAGAAGCGTCTGGCATCGTGATGAAGCGTTCTGCTTTTTGTTGTTATTGCGTAAGCGATCGCGCCACCCAGGGCCAGCAGGTAGGCAGCAACCTGTATCCAGCCCAGCGGGATCTTTTCGGCCGCCAGTGGGGTATCCAGTGCCTCCAGTCCAAACCAGCCCAATTGTGAGAAAAATATATAGGGTCCAGGCCACTCTTGCCAGTGAACAAGATAGTTGTTCAGCAGGTAGAGAAATAGCGTTGCTATCATGGCGTAGGCGAAAGCCCTACTCAATAAAATGGTTCTGTGTGTCGCCGGACGGTAGTCGGCGGGAGGCATTTGAGAAGTAGTCATTGGATAACTTCTTATAATTTTATGTTCAGTTTAACGAATGCTTAGGGGAGTCTCTGATTAACTCTTCCCTGGGAGTCTATCGGGTTTACCACTTACAGCCAAATGGCGTTAACTCGGCAGGCTCCTGGTGCGAAGAAATAATTAGAGACTCTCTTAGGGTGATACTGATCAAATAAAAAGCGGAGTCCGAGGACTCCGCCTTTTATCTAGCGCAGGTGCTGTAGATTACAGTCCCAGTACGCGGTTACGCTGGTTGACGTAATCCTGATCGGAGATCTTTGCCCAGCTACCGACCTCTTTTCTGGATTTTACGAAGCTCTCATGGGTACGCTTCGCCATGTCACTGTGCGCCACAACCTCTGCGAACACCTCTTCAGCGGCTTCACCGAAGCTGTCGTAAACATCATCGCTGAATCTGCGCAGTTTTACGCCCTGTTCAGAGATAAGTTTCTCCAGAGAGGCACCATTCTTGGCGTTGTACTCGGACATCATCATGGAGTTCTCCATCTCTGCAGCAGCGGCGATGATCAACTGGTCAGACTTGGAGAGGCCGTCCCAGAACTTCTTGTTCATGCCGATGGAGAGCTGAGCACCCGGCTCATGCATACCTGGGTAGTAGTAGTATTTGGCGGCTTCATAGAACTTCATGAAGCTGTCATTCCAGGGGCCTACCCACTCTGTAGCGTCGATAGCGCCAGAGATCAGGTTCTCATAGATCTGACCACCTGGGAGAGAGACAGGGGAGGCGCCGAGCTTGGCAATAACGTCACCACCAAGACCGGGCATACGCATCTTCAGGCCCTTGAAGTCAGCGGCAGAGTTGATCTCCTTACGGAACCAGCCACCCATTTGTACACCGGTGTTACCACAGGGCAGGCACTTCAGGCCATATTCAGCAGAGAGTTCATCGTGGAGTTCCTGGCCACCACCGAAGCGCATCCAGGCGTTGATTTCGGTGTAGGTCATACCGAAAGGTACAGCGGTGAAGTAGGCAAACGCGGGGTGTTTGCCTTTCCAATAGTACTCGGCACCGTGGTACATCTGGGCGTTGCCGGATGCGACCTCATCGAATGAGTCAAATGCCTTTACGCGTTCACCGGCTGAAAAGTATTTGATGTTGATACGACCGTCGGTCATATCGGTAACACGTTTTGCAAAGCTCTGTGCTGTGGTACCAAGACCCGGAAAGTCACGTGGCCAGGTAGAGACCATGGTCACTTCAATGCGTTTAGTGGTTGCGATTGCAGGTGCAGAGATGGCGGCTGCGCCGGCCGCCAGGCCGCCTTTAAGTAGGTCACGACGTTTCATGAGTAGTTATACCCTCCTGGGGTTATAATTGTCTGCGTAACGTATAGTTTGTTATTGCCTGTCGTTAAAAAAGTGATTGCTAATTTTTATACGACGTTTTTGGCTATCGCTTGTGCAGACGTAAAGTCAGACCGAGGCGCTGTGTCTTTGAATTTTAGATGTCGACAACGCTGCTGACATGAACAATGTACACTTCATTTCTTAGTCCTGGGTATTCCGACGGATCAGGAGCACCAAGGATGGGCAATAGCTTAAATGAAAAAAAAGCTCAAGTAAGTCAGTAAAACTACGTAGTCCATGATACAGAAAAGATGAGCAACATTCCGCTATCCCTCTATATCCATATGCCCTGGTGCGTCAAAAAATGTCCTTATTGCGACTTTAACTCGCATGCGGTAAAGGGTGAGTTGAATGAGATGGAGTATGTGGCAGCGCTACTGGCAGATCTTGACTATGAGTTGTCAAGGTCACCTGAGCGTGAAGTTGAATCGATTTTTATCGGTGGCGGTACCCCCAGCCTCTTCAGCATTCGAGGGATAACGGATCTGCTTGCCGGCGTCCGCCGCCGTCTCTCTTTGGTTGAGGGCGCCGAGGTGACCTTGGAGGCCAATCCCGGCACCCTTGAGGCGGGGCGTTACAGTGGCTATCGTGAGGCGGGTGTTAACCGTCTCTCTCTCGGTGTGCAGAGCTTTGATGCCGCTGCGTTGAACCGCCTGGGGCGGATACATGGATCTGAACAGGCGGTGGCGGCTGTTGAGGCGGCGAGGTCGGCAGGCTTCGAAAACTTTAACATCGATTTGATGTTTGGTCTGCCGGGACAGACGGTGGGGTCGGCACGACAGGATGTTGAGACAGCCATTAGGCTGGCGCCCGCCCACCTCTCCTATTACCAGCTGACCCTGGAGTCCGGCACACTCTTTTACCACCAGCCTCCCGTGCTGCCGGAAGATGAGGTGCTTTGGGAGATTCAGAACGAGGGGCAGCTTCTGCTACAGGAGGGCGGTTATCAGCAGTATGAAGTATCGGCTTATGCACAATCCGGCAGGCGCTGTCGGCACAACCTCAACTATTGGCGCTTTGGCGACTATCTGGGGATCGGCGCAGGGGCCCACGGTAAGATGACAGACAGCCACAGTGGCAGGGTGGAGCGGCGTCGGCGCAAGCCTAATCCGTCCGATTTTATGCGGCACGCTGGCGCAGCGGAGGCAGTGGCCGGTGGTCGGATACTGGATAGGGAGGATCTGATTATTGAGTTCCTGATGAACGCCCTGCGGCTCACCCACGGTTTCGAGTTGTCCCTGTTCAGTGAGAGAACGGGGCTTGAGTCCGACTTCCTTCTCTCCCGGCTGCAGTTGCCCCAGGTTCGAGGTCTATTGACGCTGGAAAAAGGGAGAGCCTGCCCAACACCCCTCGGTGCCCGTTTTCTCGATGATCTGCTGCTACTGATGTCCGAACCCCATTGTTAATGAAATTCAGCGAGTGATCAGGTTTTTAAATATGGGCTTGATCTCTCCCAATCCCTTCACTATAATGCCGCGTTCTCCCGTCCACAGTGGACGGAACACAGATTCAATGTTTTGTAGAGGCGAACATGAAAGCGGACATTCACCCTAAGTACGGCGAAATCAAGGTGGCTTGCAGCTGCGGTAACGAGTTCACGACCAGCTCCACGCTGGGTGAAGATCTGCATGTGGAGGTTTGCTCCGCTTGCCATCCCTTCTTTACCGGTAAGCAGAAAATTATGGATACCGCAGGCCGCGTGGATAAGTTCCGCAAGCGCTACAGTCGCAACGGTTAGTCCTATACTCCGTGCTTTGCGCGGGGAGAAAAAGCACCCACAGCGGGTGCTTTTTTTTGTCCGTGATCCATTGCAGATGGATAACTTTCAGGCGAGGTGCAGCGACGCCTTTTCGGACGTACAGCAGCAGGGATGCTGCTGTGAGCGTACGACGTACAGGGACGTACTAGTGTCGCGGGAGGCAGGATGCCGTGAGCGACCAGGGATCTGTTCACAGCGTGTCCTGAAAAGGCGTTACTGCCCCTCTGTGACACAGACTTTTTGAGCAGTCAGATCACCCGTCAACACTGTTTCCCCCACGTATCAACTGATCAAGGTGAGTAAGATCAGCCCCTTTCAGCGGCCCCCCGGCTACCGGGTCGATGGGCGGATTGCGGCGCTCAGTGGCGGTCAGTACCAGCAGTTCAATCTCTGTGCTGTCGGCAATAAATGAGAGCAGAGGACGCTGCTGGCTGTCGCCGTTACCGTAGCGGAGTCGGCGCGCCATCTCTTGCCAGGGAATTTTCAATTCTAACAGCCGCAGGATGACATCTTCCGTGGTCTCTGCAAACAGTAGCAGGGAGATACAGCTGTGGCGATCAGCCGTGCCGTTGAGGACTGGGCCGATGAGCTGCGGGTAGAACATGATCAGTGATTTCATGGCGCTTCGAGCCATTTCTCTCAGCCGCAACAGGGTATCTGCGTGGCCGTGATGGAACACCAGCCGGTATGCTTTGAGCGCGGCCTCGATTTCGAGATTGTCAGGAAATTGGCAACCGTCGGTGCAGCCGATGCGTTTGGCAGCTCTCATCCGTGCCTCATCGGTAGAGAGGTGGCTCTGCTCGGCAAGGATGCGCGCCGCCTCTTCGGCGATATGGCGCCGGGTGTTGGTGGTTGCATGATGCCCCATTTCAGAATAGTTCCTCCGCACCCTGAGTATTACCGCCGCTCGATCCGTCACCACCGGTACCTCCCGGTGTTTGGGAAGTGACGCTCTCTTTTGGGGCGTTGTGGCTGCGAAACACCTCGAAAATGGCGTCATCCTGATCAACGCCTGCACGTTTGCCGGTTTTGGGGTCGATGCGTACGGTAACCATGTCGGCGGGCATCTTTAGTGGCGCCTCTTTGACTCCCTGGAGTGCCTCCTTCATAAAGGTGATCCAGGCGGGGAGGGCTACCGTTCCCCCTACTTCTCCTCTGCCCAGTGGATCCGAGGAGTCAAAACCGACCCAGGCAATGGCAACCAGTGAGCGGTTGAAGCCGTTGAACCAGGCGTCGCGCTGGTCATTGGTGGTACCGGTTTTTCCCGCCAGATCATTGCGCCCGAGTGAGCGGGCGCGGCGCCCTGTCCCGCGGGTGATGACATCGCGCATCATCGAGTTCATCAGATAGTGGTTTTGAGGGCTGATGACACGTTCGGCCACCCGTGGTATCTCTTCATCACCACCTTCAGGTACCGTTGCGGTGTTATCAGTCGTCTCGGCTGGTGGTGGTTCACACTCCTCACACACCCGGGGAGGATTGGCCTGGAACAGGGTTTGATGCTGGTCACCGACGATCTGTTTGAGCAGATAAGGTGTGATGCGGTAGCCGCCGTTTGCCAGGACGGCATAGGCGGAAGCCATCTGCATCGGTGTCACTGCGCCGCTGCCAAGAGCCAGTGACAGGTTGTGGGGCAGGTTTTCAGAAGTAAAACCGAAGCGCTCGGCATGGGTTAATGCCGCCTGTATGCCAATCGCCCGCAACAGGCGAATGGAGACAAGATTGCGTGATTTGGTCAATGCATAGCGCAGGCGGGTGGGGCCGAAGAACTTACCGCTGTAGTTTTCAGGTCGCCATGCGCCTTCCAGGCTGGGGTCATCAAATACCACCGGTGCGTCGTTGATCAGACTGGCGGCGGTATAGCCTGCCTCAAGGGCGGCTGAGTAGATAATCGCCTTGAAGCCGGAGCCGGGCTGGCGTTTTGCCTGGGTGGCGCGGTTGAATTTACTGTGATAGAAATCGTAGCCGCCGACCAACGAGACGATGGAGCCGTCATCTGGATTGAGGGCGATCAGGGCGCCTTCGACGGCGGGTATCTGTGCCAAGCGCCAAGTGGGCTCACCGTCTCTGGTCTCGGCGACCACACGAATCAGGTCTCCAGGTTTGAGGATTTCATTGGCTGTTTTCGGGGCGGGGCCGCGCTTGTTGTTATCGATGTAGGGCTTTGCCCAGCTCATCGAGTCCCAGTCGAGGGTGA
>JBEVXT010000055.1:0-3928 GCA_040505955.1 Sedimenticola sp.
GAGGATGCTATACGCCACCATGGCACACCTGAAATTTTCAATACCGACCAAGGCTCCCAATTTACCAGCGATGCATTCACCGGTGTACTGAAGCGTGAGGGCATTACTATCAGTATGGATGGTCGGGGGCGAGCCTTTGACAACATCTTCGTTGAGCGACTCTGGCGCAATGTAAAGTACGAAGATGTGTATCTGAAAGGCTATGGCTCAATGGGCGAATTGATGCTCGGTCTGACGGAGTACTTCGCTTTCTATAACGATGAGCGGCCACACCAATCACTGGAGTATAAAACGCCCAACATGGTGTATCGAACTGCGACAGGTGGTGGGGCAATGATCGTGGATAAGTTCGGCGACGCGGGTGCAGCACCCCCTGTTTCGCTACGCTCCACAGGGGGTGCTGCACCCGCAAAAACAAGATCAAAAGCAACAACAAAAACAGAAGCAAAGACAAAACCGGGGCAGCGCCGTCCAGCTGCTAGTAAAATCGAATGTGTAACTTAAACTCTGTGAGTTTTTGTCTTGACTCTGGGGTCCACTTTAGAGACTTGGATGTCCCAAAATCTTTCACTAGGTAGGAAAGTAATGAACTATAAACGTGTAGAAGAGCTATTTGATATTTTAAGAAAAATAACTCCACTCAAAGTACATAACTTCGGGGATCAAACTCCGGGAAATGAAAAAAATATTTTTGTTTTGGAAAAAAATGGTTCACGCTACTATTTGCTTCCTAGTGGTGCATCAAATCCTGGATCTTATATATCTTATAATGGATGTATAGCCGGTAAACTGCTTTATGCTATTCTTGCCAGCAACCCAAATCAAGTGTTGGTTGGAGCGCCGTATTATAACGCTAATTTTGCTAAAGAGTTTCAAATTTGTGGGCATACTTCCCTTACTATGAGAAAGGATGTTGTGTTTGCAGGAGAGCTTTTTTTTGCATCAAATGAGTTAACTGCGTGGACTAGTTGCTCAGGTCATTACATGCCGGATTCAAAGCTTCGTTTTTCAAACTTGACTCCAAATGTTAAAAGATTGTTGCCTTTAGACTTGTTTTATCATGAGACTTACTATTAGTGTTCCGGTCACTGACCATACGCCACAGCATCGCTTTGCTGGCCGCAGGCTCAGGTGTCAGTTCACAATATGACTGGACATCTTGGTTGGGTATCTACTTTGTTTTTCGTTACTGCGCCCGACCAATATTCGCAGGTGAGCGGCTTTGTTGGCAGGAGAAGGATGAGATGCTTATCTACCGCCTACGAAAGCCTCAGTATGATGGTCAAACCCTGTTGCGGTTGACCCCGGCGGAGTTTCTTGACCGAATTGCCCTCCTGATACCACCACCCCGGCGGCATCGGCATCGCTACCATGGGGTATTGGCACCCAATGCACCACTGCGTGAGCAGGTAACAAACAGGGCAGGGCAGCCGGTCACCGGCGAAAGCGTAGTGAGTGCGGATAAGCCAAAAGCCGTGGAGAGTGAAGAGCCGGCAGCCAGCTGCCTCTTTGTGTCGATCTGGGCCATGATGCTTGCCAGGATTTATGAGATCAATCCGCTGGTCTGTCCAAGGTGCGGTGGTGAAATGAGGATTATTGCCTTTATCACCGAGCGGGAGCCTGTCGGGCGTATCCTGCGGCATATCGGGGAGCCGGATAGTGCGCCGGAGATCTCCCCTGCCCGTGGCCCACCTGAATTTTGCCTGGAGCTGGATCAGAGTCAGGCGTGGTCTGATGATGAAGTCGATCCTGCACCAGAATTCGAGTATGACCAGACGGTGGGTTGGTAGCTCGTCCGCCGTGCAAAAAACGCAGGTACTTTTGACCTGTGCTGGGACGCTTGCGCCTCTTATTCGGATTGACGGGAGAGTTTGATGGATTTTCACCGTTGTACCGGCAAAGGACAAGGAAAAGTGCTTTGTGCTCGCTAAAATCCATGTGGAGGTGACTCGATAGATTGCCGAGCGTAGCGAAATTGGTTGATTTTATGGGTTGAAATTCCTACGCTGCCAGCCATGGAGAGCGAAGCGAAGGCTGGTAATCCCCGGTAGCCGTGAGGCCGCACTGCTTACCCGTCGTGCGCGCAGCGCGCCAGAGGGGAAGCAAAGTAGGCATCCGAACACGGCGTCCAGTCATTGGGAACTGACTGCGAAGCGGTAACGAGCTTGCGATGTTATCGCGTAGCGGTCAGTGACCAGGACGTCCGGGGCACTAATAGGTTGTCGAAGGCCGAGTTGATTTTGGGGACTGGGATGTCCCAAAATCTTTCACGAGGTCGAAGACTCACTTATCCTTCTCCAGGATGCGGAGCTGACCGGGCGCGTCCTGCAAGTTGGAGTGCGAGTTATAGAAAGGATGTGGCAGGGTCGCCGTCAATAATTCTAGTTGATGGGGACGCGGTTAACCCGACACATTACTATGTAACTGTGCAGCCATACTCAGGCTACAGTATCAGTGGTTCAGCCGTTTCTATGGATGGTGTTGCGGATAAAACCGTTACAGTAACGGTGCAGAAACATCCAATCCCGACGGCTCAGATCTCTATCTATCTTTTTCACGACAACTATCCAGTTAACGGTGCCCCCGAAGGATAGGAATTTCAACCCATAAACCCATAAAATCAACCTATTTCACACCATCCAGCAACGTATCGTGTCACCACAACATGGATTTTGGTGAGCATGAAGTACTTCTTTCCCTGCCCTTGCCAGTATAACAGTGGAAATCCACCCAAATATCACGTCAAACTGAATCTGAGGCGCAAACGTCCCCAACACAGGTCAAAAGTACCTGCGTTTTTGCACGGCGGGCGAGCTACCAGCCCACCGTCTGGTCATACTCGAATTCCGGTGCAGGATCGACTTCATCATCAGACCATGCCTGACTCTGATCCAGCTCCAGGCAAAATTCAGGTGGGCCACGGGCAGGTGAGATCTCCGGTGCACTGTCTGGTTCGCCGATATGCCGCAGAATCCGCCCGATCGGCTCCCGTTCGCTAATAAACGCAATAATCCTCATTTCCCCGCCACACCTTGGGCAAGAAAAACAAGGACACCCATCACTAAAAAAATACTAGCCATCTGCAGAGTAAACAGATAGTTTCAGACAGGCACTACTTGGTTGAATGGTTCTTGGGCCAAAAACGAAGTGAACTTAGAAATGTGAGAGGCAGTTATTGAAATCGGTGCAAGAGGACTCATACCAGCGGCAAGAGCGGGTGGAGTTGGTGGTTGAGGTAATCGTGAAAACTAAGTGCTATAGAGCACCCTTGATTCCCCCATTCCTTTGAAGAATCGTTGCCCGAGCAGTTTGGCGGTTGCTCTTATTTTAGCAACCGGCCCCAGCACAACAGGATGTGGTCGGCCTTTGTGGCCACGTAGGTGGTTAACAAAGGCATCGGGTTCCAGTCCCATGCGTTGCAATATAGGAGGTATGTCTGATGGAATGGCTCCCCGCTTACCCTCTCTGATTGCTCTACCGGCCCAATCGACCAGCTCCAGATAGTCGATGGTGGTGAAGCCGATGGCATTGGGATGTTTATCATCTCCCTGCTTCACCAGAGGCATCAGTATGGGTCTGTTTTCAGATGGGGTGGGTTGATTAAGCGCTTCCCGTATACGTTGCTGAATAGAGGTGTAGTCACTCTCTTCTGGGGTAGCTGCTATATCTGCCCGGATGGGGTTGAGGTCGACATACCCCATACAGGTGAGAAGGGCGGCTTCATCCAGTAGGGCTTGGCTTTTAAAGCGCCCCTCCCAGAACCTGCCGGTACAGTTATCCTCCTTGTTGGCTCGACGGGCCAGATGCTCATTTAGGCAACGCATAAACCAGGAGATATCGCAGAGACGTTCACGCCACTCGGAGAATATCTGATGGACTGTATCAACCTCAGCCTGCGTGGTAGTCTCACCAAGAGCGTAACGACTGA
>JBEVXT010000056.1:0-3527 GCA_040505955.1 Sedimenticola sp.
TGATCGGGCGCAAGGAGGAGATCGAACGCACTGTTCAGACCCTCTGCCGGCGGAGAAAAAACAACCCCCTGCTGGTGGGGGAGGCCGGTGTCGGTAAAACCGCCATTGCCGAGGGGCTGGCCAAGAAAATTGTCGATCAAGAGGTGCCCGAGATACTGTCGGAATGTACCATCTACTCTCTCGATCTGGGCGGCCTGGTGGCCGGAACCAAATACCGTGGTGATTTTGAAAAGCGTCTCAAGTCGGTGTTGGCACAGCTGAAGCAGGAGCCGGACACGATACTTTTTATCGACGAGATTCACACGGTTATCGGCGCCGGCGCAGCATCCGGTGGTGTTATGGATGCATCAAACCTGATCAAGCCGGTGCTCGCCTCCGGAGAACTGAGGTGTATCGGTTCCACCACTTATCAGGAGTTTCGTGGGATTTTTGAGAAGGATCGGGCTCTGGCCCGGCGTTTTCAGAAAATTGATGTCAACGAACCGACGGTGGAAGAGACAATAGATATTCTCAAGGGGCTGAAGAGCCGCTTTGAGGAGCATCATAAGGTACGTTACAACCCAAAGGCGTTACGCACAGCGGCGGAACTGGCAGACCGTTATATTAATGACCGGCACCTGCCGGATAAAGCGATAGATGTAATTGATGAGGCGGGCGCCCATGTTCAGTTGATGCCAAAATCAAGGCGAAAGAAGAGTATCAGCGTCAGCGATATCGAAGCGATAGTGGCAAAGATTGCACGTATCCCGCCGAAAAATGTCTCCGTTTCTGATGTTGAGGCACTGCGTAATCTGGGGCGTGACCTGAAACTGGTGGTGTTTGGTCAGGATGAAGCGATCAGTTCACTGACGGCCGCCATCCACATGAGCCGCTCCGGTCTGGGGAGTGAGCAGAAGCCGGTTGGTTCCTTCCTTTTCTCCGGTCCCACCGGTGTCGGCAAGACCGAAGTGACCCGGCAGCTGGCCCGCATTCTCGGTGTCGAACTGATCCGTTTTGATATGTCGGAATATATGGAGCGGCACACCGTATCACGCCTGATCGGTGCACCCCCGGGATATGTCGGGTTTGATCAGGGGGGGTTGTTGACGGAGGAGGTCACTAAGCATCCGCACTCGGTACTGTTGTTTGATGAGATTGAAAAGGCGCACCCCGATGTATTCAATCTGCTGTTGCAGGTGATGGATCACGGGACCCTCACAGACAACAACGGTCGCAAGGCCGATTTCCGTAATGTAGTGATCGTTATGACTACCAATGCCGGGGCATCTGAGATGTCACGCCCCTCCATCGGTTTTACCTCACAGGATCACTCCAGCGACGGCACGGAGGCGATCAAGAAGTTTTTCTCACCGGAGTTCCGCAACCGCCTGGATGCGACCATTCAGTTTAAATCCCTGCAGTTTGATGTAATTGAGCATGTCGTAGATAAATTTATCTTCGAATTGGAGGGGCAGTTGCAGGAGAAACGAGTGGAGCTGATCATTGAACCTGAAGCCAGAGGTTGGTTGGCAAAACACGGTTATGATAAAGCCCTAGGCGCGCGTCCGATGGCACGGGTGATTCAGGAGAAAATCAAGAAACCCCTGGCGGAGGAGGTGCTTTTCGGCAGGTTGTCGACAGGTGGATTGGTTCGCGTCGGGGTCGTGGACGAAGAGCTGACCTTCGATATCAGTAAGGATTGAGCCGCCATATCAGCGGCTCAGAAGGTCTATTATCGGGCGCGGTAGGTGATCCGACCCTTGGAGAGGTCGTAGGGAGTTAACTGAACGGTGACTGTGTCGCCGGTGAGGATGCGGATGTAGTGCTTGCGCATCTTGCCGGAGATGTGAGCCGTCACAACATGACCGTTCTCCAACTCAACGCGGAACATAGTGTTGGGAAGTGTCTCTACGACAGTCCCTTCCATCTCGATAAAGTCTTCTTTTGCCATTCGGTTTCCTGCCACCCACTTTAGATAAAGAGAACACCGTCCGGCGAACCAGCTCAGAGGCCCTCTTGAATAAGCCCGCCATTATCGGCGAATCATAGAATAAGGCAAGTGTTTTCAGAGAATTCCTTGTTTATAATGGCTATGCACAATAATCCTATAAACCATTTTGATGGAAATAAGGTTGCATCTGTAGGAGCGAACTTGTTCGCGAAGAGCACAGTTCGAAGCCAATCGCGAACAAGTTCGCTCCCACAATCGATTTCAGGGTTATTGTGCAGAGCCATTTTGTTTATTCGGTATTTCCAAGTACTCCCGCCAATGACTGCCACTGTATGCCTGAAATGGTCGGTAGTCGGTTTTGTAGGCCATTTTCCTACACTCGCCGATCCAGTAGCCAAGGTAGAGCCAGGGAAGTCCCTGCCGTCGACACTCAGCTATCTGCCATAAAACGGCATATACCCCAGGGCTCAGGTGGGAAAGCTCCGGATCAAAAAAGGTATACACTGCGGAGAGTCCCTGAGGGATGCGGTCGGTTACCGCCACCGCCATCAGCCTGCCGCTGATCCTGAACTCATAAAAACGGCTGTCACCCCAGTGACTGCCAAGAAAGTCAATGTACCCCTGTTCTGATGTGTCAGCCATCTCACCATCGTTATGGCGCCCGTCGATGTACTTGCGAAACAGCTCAAAGTGGTGTGAATTAAAAGTGGCAGGAAGTTCTGTCACTTCGACATCGGCCACTAATTTTTTATGGATACGGCGCTGAATACGGCGCGGCTGAAAATCCGCCACCGGAATACGGATCGATATGCAGGCTTGGCAGCGATCACATTTTGGCCGATAGATCATTTTTCCGCTACGGCGAAAACCAACGTCCATCAGCCGACCGTAAAGGGTACTGTTTTTAACGGCATCCGGATCGATAAACAGCGTCTTTGCCTCTCTCTCCGGGAAGTAAGAGCAGGGGTGAGGTGATGAGATATAGAGCTGCATTGTGGGCTCACTATTTACCGGGGGATATCGACGTGTCACGCCATGAACCGGGCCTGCCCGGTGCCGCGCACCACTTCTCAAGCAGGCGGCTAAACGCATCCCTTGGGATCTGCTCAGCACCAAGAGATCCCAGATGGGCTGAGTGAATTTGGCAATCGATCATTCGGTAATCCCACTGCACAATCTGTTGCGACAGATGGGCAAGGGCCACTTTTGATGCATCACTTGCTCTGCTAAACATCGACTCACCAAAAAAAACCTTGCCGATGGCAACACCATAGAGTCCGCCGATGAGAAGATCATCCCGCCACACCTCGACCGAATGGGCATAACCCAGGCTGTTCAGTTGACAGTAGGCAGACACCATCTCTTCGGTTATCCAGGTGCCGTTTTCAGCCTCTCTGGGCTCCCCGCAAGCCCGTATTACACGCTCGAAGGCGTGATCAAAGGTGACTTCAAAGGGACGGTTTCTAAGGCTCTTCCGCAGGCTTTTGGAGATCCTGATCTTCTCCGGGAAGAGCACCATTCTGGGATCCGGACTCCACCAGAGTATCGGCTGGCCATCCGAGTACCAGGGGAAAATACCCTGTCGGTAGGCATTCAG
>JBEVXT010000057.1:0-2940 GCA_040505955.1 Sedimenticola sp.
CATCAAAGAGTGGATGCCCCAAATCGAAGCACAGCTTGCCCATCTGAATCAACAACAGGAGGCAATACAAAAAGTGCTGGCGGCGGCACCGACCGCACAGCTCACAACCGTTTCAGCGCTTGTGGAAAAAGAACCGGTTACCTCTCAGCCGGGAGAGCCATCTACGACAAGTGCACTACCCGTGGTGTTAACACCGGCTGCCACACCTACTTTCACCGTCTACCATGCCGCACCCACAGAAACCCTATGGCGGATCGCCCAACGTTTCTACGGCAAGGGAAACTACTACCCCGTATTGCTGGAAGACAACCCCGGACTGACCATTCATGGCTCCCCCGATAGCCGCAACCTGCGCATTGCATCCCAACTGGAGCATGTCAAAGAGATCTATCAGCGACTGGTATTTAGCGAGGATGGGCGCATCCTGTTCCGCTACCAGGCAAGAGTCGGCGACAGTTGGCGCTCCCTGGCCCGTGACTTCTATGGTAACGAACGCCGAACCAACGAACTCACCAAACTGCACGGACTATCACAGCCCGAACCGGGTCAGCGGCTAGCTATACCCCTTGATTAAGAGATATTGTCAATGGACAAAGAGCACTCTCCACAACAGATTCAGGCGAAGGCAGATCAGCATTTCGCCAGAAAAGAGTATGGCCCTGCAAAAGAGGCCTATGCCCGTGCCCTGCAACTCGCTCCGAACGGTAAAATTCAGGCCAGAATCCGTGCGTGTGAGCAACAACTCGCCCAGCAACGCAAAGAACAGATCAAAAAGGGCCGCCGACTGGAGAAAAAGGGTCAGTTTGCCGGCGCCCTTGGGTGTTTCTCCCAGGCACTGGAGTCTGCTCATGAAGATTGGTTGGAGAAAAAGGTCGAACAACTCGGCAGACACACACAGGAGAGCCAAGCCAAGGCACGGATCGAACAGATCCAAGGAATAACGGAGACCAGCGAGAGACTCGCTGCCTGTAACGATGCCTTGGCAGAGGGAGCGAGTAATCAGTTGAGAGAGGAGAAGCTGGCTTGCCTGATACAACTGGAGCGTTACACAGAGGCCATTACTCTGTGCGAGGAACAGGCGCCAGATAGCGTTCAGGGGTGTTACGACTACGGTTATGCCCTGATCACCAGTGGTCTGTATTATCAGGGACTGGAGCAGTGGGCCCCCTTGATATCCTACTATCCAGAGCTACTGCCACAGGTTGAGGTATGCCTGCCCGGGCTAACCCGTGAACTACAATCCAACGACCTGAATTGGGCCTTACCCCACCAACTTCTTAACAATCTGCCCCCAGGAGCACAAACACCCACCCTGGAAAGTTACCAGCACTATTTTACCTGCCGGTACATCGAAGAGCTCTTGTCCGTGGGAGAGCACAGCCGAATTGAGGCGTTGTTGCCGAGTCTGCCGGAACCAGTGACGCCCCCGCAGTTGGGGTTTCTGGCCAGACTCTATTTCAGCCTGGCGGAAAAAAATATCCGCTGGTTGGAACCCGCCATCAGCTACTGGCTGAGCGCCATCCATAACAATGAACTACTGAAATCCCTGTGCATTCATAAGGCCCTAGCCGACGCTCCGGACTTCCAAGCCCTCCACGCAGGCCTGTTGCAGCTAATGCAAGAACTGGTCGACAGGTACGCCAGGGAAGGGCAACTCAGCGCCACAATGAAAACCCATTGGCAGGTAGAAAAGCTGCAAATCGAGCGTCTCGCAGATCTGCCCATCGATGCCGGCGGCTTAACCCTTTTCCCTTGTACTCCAGCGTTTGCCCATAATCTCGGCCTCGCCAAGCCAATCCTCGACCAATTGCGCACCCAACGCACCGAACTGGGGCTCGAAGACAGGCACTGGCTCGAACTCAGCGCCCAATATTCACCCCTGGGGCAGTACCTTATTCGGATTGAGGCCGGTAGCGAAGAGAAAGTTTTCAGTGCATTACCTCCTCCGGGTAGCGATCCGCTGAACACCTATCTGCGCCAATATATCGCCATGAATTGTGGCCTCGGTCGAATCCACAGCGGCGAAAGAAAAAACCGCAAGTTCTTTCAGATCGCACTACCCTTACTCAAAGATGATGCGCACTTTCGCCAACAACTGATCGATCTCACCTACAGCGAGCCAAATGAGAAGGTACTCTCTTCTCTGACGGAGACGATGGAGTTCCTGAGCCAGCATCTACAGGAGGCAGATTTCCTGCAGGCGGCCGCCCACTCTGTTGCCGCTGACGTCGAAAACCTGCTGCATAAAAACATCAATTTGGTCAATGTAGAAAAACGCCTGAAAAGGGCACTCAGCATCTACCCCGACACACCTCAGGCCAAATCGCTGCTCGCTGAAGTCAGGCTGGATGGCACCTATAAGCAACTGGGCAAGGCTTTTCGCAACAATGACTTTATCAAGGCGGCGAGAATAGTACGCACCACTAACGAACCTGAGGTCACGGATTTCTTTTTCGAGACGATGGAAAACTGGTGTTATGAAATGAGCTCTTTTGACAGGCCGTCGCAACTCCATCTCCTGAAAGAGATGCACAAGGGATGCCTTGCCCTTGACAGCGGGCACCCCACCACACTCAAAATAGCTGTCGATCTCAAACAACGGGAGCTGGGTTAATGGATCCTTTCGTTACTCTTGACTTGGAAGAAGATGTCGATAAGGCAGGGATTCTAAAGCAGGTCACTCAAGCATTAAGGGACAAGCGCTACGATGCGAAAACCATCGCCGAGGCACAAAAGCAGCTGTTCAATCCCCTGACTCGCGCACAGATGGAATTCCGTTATCGCATCGCTATTCATGCTTGCGCTGCTCCCCCACTCAATGTGGATGAGGCAGCGGAACACCCCCCGAAATTGAAGCGATTACTGCTGAATCGGTAGGAATCGGAGACAAATGACTAAAGCCCGCCTGAAGAATAAGCTGATCGACTTTCAGACCGAGAT
>JBEVXT010000058.1:0-2215 GCA_040505955.1 Sedimenticola sp.
CAAGACTACTCATTTTAGGGAGTATGGGCAATAGTGGCAGGCCGGTTTGTCGTTGTTCTTATGCAATTCAGCAAATACCAGAGGGATATAAGAGCGCTTCATTGCATATTTAAAGGTTGCAATGGCCGGTCGTGTTAGATAGTTTTCACTGATTCATTATGTGCGGCCCTAATACCATTAGCTTAAGCTTAATACCACGGTCATCCCGGCATAGGCCGGGATCCAGAGGTCGAGTTCCCCTCTTTCCTGTCATACCCGCGCAGGCGGGTATCCAGTGCTACGGAGCGCTGTCCCCCTGGATTCCCGCCTACGCGGGAATGACGAGTCTGATGTTTACGGGGAATTTTACACCTAAGCTAATGGCATTATGTGCGGCTCCACTCGATAACCCAGAGCGCAGCAGCTAATCCATGACTATGCAGTGGCAGCACCTTCTCTCTCGCAAACGGTTGGGCAGCGACCAGCTGGTTGGCACAATAGCTGCCCGTACTGATTTTCAGCGGGACTTTGATCGCATTGTCTTCTCCTCCGCCTTCCGGCGGATGCAGGACAAAACTCAGGTTTTTCCGCTATCGCGGGTGGATTATGTCCGTACCCGCCTCACTCACAGCCTGGAGGCGTCGAGCATTGGCCGCTCACTGGGCACCCAGGTGGGGGAGCAGGTGATTGCACGCCAAGGTCTGGTGGGGTTCGAAGCCTCTGACTTTGGTGATATATGTGGCGCTGCCTGTCTCTCCCACGATATCGGCAACCCCCCCTTCGGCCATTCCGGCGAGGATGCTTTCCGCCACTGGGCCGCCACTGCCGACTACGGCAGGCCAAGAGTCGCTGTGCTGCAGGACAGCGAACGGGAGGACTTTCTCAACTTCGAGGGTAATGCCCAGGGCTTTCGTATTCTTACCCGCTTGCAGAATCCGGATAATCGTGGCGGTCTGCAGCTTACCTGCGCCACACTGGCAGCGTTTACCAAATATCCCCGGGAGGCGTGTCTCGGCGGCAGCCGTTTCGACGGTGTCAGCGCCAGAAAGCAGGGCTTTGTCGCCGAAGATCGTGACTGCTTCAGCGAAGTGGCGGCGAGTGTCGGGCTGATACGGCGTGATCCCACCCGTGCCATCTGGTGTCGTCACCCTCTCGCCTTTCTGGTGGAGGCGGCAGACGATATCAGCTACCGGGTGATCGATATTGAGGATGGCTTCCGTCTCGGATACTTCACCCTGGATGAGGTGATGGATCTCTACCTGGCAATACTGCAGGATGCAGATAAGCAGAAGATACGACTGCAGGGGATTCGTGAAGATAAGGGTAAAGTGGAGTTTTTACGCGCCAAGGTGATCAACGATGCGATCAGCCAGACGATGAGTTGCTTTCTCGATAACGAAGAGGCGATTCTCGCGGGTGAATTTGAACAGCCGTTAATGGATCAGCTGCCCAAGCGGCGGGAACTGGAGCAGTTGATCCAGGTGGCCCGCAAACGGATCTACCAGGCGCGTGAGGTGGTGGAGATCCAGGCGGCGGGCTTTCAGGTGATCGGTGAACTGCTGGAGCGCTTTATTCAGGTGTTTGATGATGTGGCGGAACTGGGGGATGCCGCTCCGGCGCGGAGCAAGATGATCAGCCGGCTGATCCCTGAGCAGTTTATCGGTCGGGATCGCGTTCCCTCCAGCAGCCTCTACACCCGCCTGCTCAGACTGACCGACTACATCTCCGGCATGACCGACTCCTATGCGGTCTCTCTCTATAAGAAACTGACAGGGATATCACTACCGAACGGTTAGATTTGGTTGTCAGAACAGCGTTATTCCGGCCTCCAGCGGAATGGTTATGGTTTTATTAGGCAGCGCGATTTTAACTCTTTGACGCAACCTTGAACCGCACTTAGCATGTTGTGACAACTGACAACTGACAACTGACAACTTGCTCTAAACCGCCACCACCATCCTCAATGCATCCAGCCGTACCCGTGTTGCCGGCAGATGCTTTTCCAGCGCCTGACGGTGGCCCAACAGAAGTTCGATCTCCTCATCTCTGATGTTGGGATTGACCCGCTGTAGAGCGGAGAGGCGTTCAATTTCGCTGCGGTAGCGGTGTTGCATCTCATCCACTGCGGTAGCGACAACCTGTGAATGTGCCCCTTCTACCAGTGCATTACCCTTTTCCAGCATGGAGCGAAGCCGCTCCCGCAGCGGCATGATGATTTTGCGGGAGCTGTTTTTCG
>JBEVXT010000059.1:0-7546 GCA_040505955.1 Sedimenticola sp.
TCGGAGACAGGTAACACCATACCAGTCTAAATCAGTAACATCCCTTGCACTGTCTAGAAGTAAAATCATGCGACTTCGTGTCGCAATAACGCTGCCTTCAGCGGAGCAGGCGTGTCAGCGACTGTGACCGCTGTAAGGCCTGGTTATGCATACGTTACGCCAGATGAACATTAAATTCTCCAGTCATACTGACTTTCAAACCAACTTCGCGATAATTTAAAAGGCCCTCAAATTCTCCATGAAATGTATTTCCTTCTAAGTATCCTGTGGCTTTCGTCTGAGCATTGACATGTATATTTATAGGCAATGGAGATTCTGTCCATGTAGCAAGATCGAGAACCATTTCCCCTTGCGGCAATATATGATCGGTTGCTGAGGTAAATATAGTGGGCTCTTCAGGATTGCAAGATACCGTTTCACTGGTACTGATTAAATGCAAGGAATGTAATCCAAGCTTTTCATTCAACCTCTGGAGTGATTGATACGGCACCATGGTTTCTATATATGCCTCCAGCTTAGCATCTTCATTTCGTTCAACAGACCCGTCCATAATTGACATAACCAGCCCGGTTAAGTGTGGTAATTTCAGTGAGTTATCATGATATGCAATGGAGCCATTTGTTATCCGAACAACAGTACGCAATCCTGGGCCGATGGGCATGCCAGTATCCACCTCTTGATCGGGATAATCTCTGAGTAATGATTCTGGGGATAAGATATTTTTCATGGTAGTTAACGAGCTTTCTAGCTCATTATAGTTACATTGAAATATTGGCGTCTCTTCTGGCCCCCTATTTGTTTGATAAATCTTGATCTCTCGACCATTGGTTAAACAAAAGTATATGGCACGAATTTCAGGGTGATTGGCGTAACTCCATGATTGCTCCTCAGCATCTTGATCCAGCACCGCATCGGGACACTTGGCTTCAATTACCCATCTGATTTGTCTATGAGCTTCACAAATATAATCTGCCCGTCCTCGTAAGATGGGGTCAGTATTTTTCTTTCTTCCTAATTGGGACTTTGGGTACGAAAGAGATTGTTCCCTGATAACATTGTGTTCTGTACCAGATCGATAACCAAGATAGCGAAGAAGGGGAGCAACAATTTCTTCCCGGATATCTGTTTCATTTAACTGTTGAAAGTCGTAATCAGGAAAATCCATGTTAGTTCCTTTTCTTATTTTGCATAACGCCAGCAATAACCGGAATTTTGTAGCTGTGAGAGGCTTGTGCTAGGCTCTTTTAGCACAAATGAGCACCGCGGAAAAATGTCCGAGTTAATTGCTTTTGTTATGCATATTTTATTTCTCTAAATTATCAATTATCACATCCAAAGAAGAATAGTAATACTTTGGCTGATGTGACTTCATTATAGCTTTGTAAGTGTTATTAGGTTTTTCATTTTTATTAAATTCATATTTTAACCGTAAAGAGTGATAAAGCTGATCATCCATATAAAGCTGCATGGGTGGATGTATGCCAGACTTAAATGCCAATTTAGCAGAATTTTCAATAGCCAGGAGCTCAGCAAAGGGAACACCAAGGCTATTCAAACATATATGATTCTTTGTACCTGATATATGGAGTAATGATTCTCCATAATATTCATTACTACCCTGAGTTAGAACTGCATATATTTCTAGCCCAAGAACAGCTCCATAAATTTTCTCAATTTCTTTAATAACTGTTAGAAATATTTCTGGGTGATACGAGCATTCAATTTTCTTCTCATAGTAGCCTGTATCCCAGTTACTTTTAAGAATTAAGCTATCAGCAAAAGAAATGAATGATATATCTTCATACTTTTCTGCCAATTCATCTATATTTGTTCTTAGTTCTATTAGCTTTTCTTTGGTAAGAAGATTCTTTCTAATTGCATCCTTTACATTTATGGCATCAATTAGTGCAAATACAGAATATTCTCTAAGATAGAGGTGCTCTAACCAGTCGTTATCGACAAATATGTATGGCTTAACATCGTACTGATCACAGGCTACACATACCTTCACCTTATCTCTTGGAAGGATTATTGAAACCTCATGGAATCTCGAACGGGTATTTGGATACCAAGATATTTCCAAGGTCTCTTCATTTATCTGCCTTACAGCTACTTGACTTACATAACCAACTTCATATGGACTACATTCTTCCCGCTGAATCATCCGTTCCATAGAGTCAGCGAATTCGGCCATATAATTTTCACTCATTAGAGAACAATCTCTATTAAGAGGAATTTCTTCAAACGAGTATTTATCTATGTAGATATTTTCAAACAATTATCATTGCCCCGATTAAATGCATAACGCTTCGCAGCACCGGCAAAATGCGAGCTTGCGAGCATTTTATCCGCGTGGCTGCGCTTGTTAAGTTCTCTATACAGCATGTATTTCCATTTCATACTTGAATTTATGGGGAATTGCCCTAAACAACTTAACCTCATACATTTGATGATCTTTGATGATCATTTTTATATCCGACAATAACTTAGGCGGTGACTTCCAACCGACAATAATAGACGACACACACTCTTTTGGGTAATCATACAACCTTACGACCTTGAGACACTCATCTCCTTCTCGAGGCGCTTCATCAGGAAATGGCAACATAGAGTTACCGTTACCTAGTTTCACTGACTCAATAAATGCCATAGATTTTCGATATTCCTGCTCATATCTCCAGTCAGTGCTTTTTGTATAAAACAAACTAGCATCCTGTCTGGATTGTGTAGGATCTAAATATGGCCTTTGATCTTTGTAGTCAACATTCACTACACCATACTCAAAGTACTCATGTTCACCATCAAAACCAACAACAAATCCTTCGTGATTCTGAGCATAGTGGGACCACATAAGAGTGCTTCTATTTGTACTGCTTAGGCTCAAGTACCCTTGAACAGCAGAGTCTAGCCGAACAACTTCTTGTGACTGCTCAAAGAGCCACTTTTCATCTGTATAACAACGATAGAAATCATCAAACTCCTGCTTTCTAGACCTTATATACTGCTTTCTTTTTACCTTGTTTCGAAAGATATACTGATTTGCATCATTTTCAATACGCTTCATATGTTGCCGCTTATACCATTTCATGTCTTTTTGTACTATTGCAGGTAAAGACTCGAATGGGTCGTTTAACGCAGATGCCTGGGTATAACGAACCTTTAATCCCTCAAGCACATCTATTCGTTCTGGTTTTAAGTATTTGAATAGCTCCAAGGTTTCTTTCTCATTGAACTTAACGTCGAATTTCAGCGGAATTTTGAGAGCGTAGCGAACAAAATGTCAGACTGCAAATGCCTTGTTAGGTGCTACTCTTGATTTAAAACGAGCTTTTTGCATCTACGCTCTTTTTTGGTCTTATATAAAAACATTCTAAACGCATGAAAAGTAGGATAATTACTGAGGATTTTCAATGTGATTATTCTTTCGGCACACTCAGCATAACCAGCTATTTTTTTAAAACCGTTATAGATTGTTTTTGCATCCCTTTCTAAGGACTCTCGATTTCGAGTGTTTGAACCACTTGCCTTAAATTCAGCAAAGTCTTCGGATAACCGTTCTATTTTTTCATCTATGTCTGCAAAAATAAATTGGAACATTTCGAGATGAACAGCCAGATATGTATCTATTGGCATGAGCCTGATTCGCGATACCTCAAACAATGGTGATAATTTTAAGCGCCTCTTTACATGTTTTTCACTAAACCAAAGTGGAAGTTCTTCGTTTGTGACTCTATCTTCAACAGCCAACTTTGTTAACACATCGAAACTCGATTTGAATGTCACTAGATTGCCAACTAGGAGCATTGCAGCTGCTAAGTCTTCTTGACGACGTACTTTATAAGCGACTAGCAATGCGACCCAAAGAGCAAAAATACCACCAATTATTGCCCCTAAGAGAGTTTGCCACTTATCTATAAAGCTGACTATTACTTCCATCTTTTATCTGCACCTAACGCTCAGCATAACCGGGCTGCCGTAGTGGGGTTTTTTGTGTGCTAGGCTCTTTTAGCACACAAAAAAGCACTGCGGAGGTAGCTCCGGTTAATGCAATTGTTATGAGTAATTTTCACAATACTATCCTATTACTTTGTCTCTGAAGCTTTCGATTGCCTTTTTATGTTCTGGCTTTAAACCAGGAATAGTCCAAATTGCCCATTCGTTGAAATTATTAAATCGTGGCGATTCATCTGAAATATCAGCAATCATAGACGTAGATGCAATTACAGCAACAATACGGCTTGCAGATAGGTACTTTATGAAATGGCGTTCATGATTTTCAAAAAATGCCATGTTATGAGAATGTAATTTATTTCCTAGCTCTTTGAATGTTCTAGCTTTCAAAACTACATCCTGCGGAATCAAATCATCAATATTCATAGCCACAATTCCAAACTCATATTCTCTCTCTATTTGAGAAACAGCGTTCGACAGAACTTTAGATACTCCTTTTTCCGAGAATATTTTTTTGCAGGGTACAGCTATATGGCACTGACCAATATCAACCACGATATCTGGTTCATTTAGGGATGTCTCTGGTATAGCCCTTTTGATTTTTGAACAAGCCTCTAACTCCCACAATATGCTTTTAGCATGGGATATTGACCTTTCAAAAAAGTTAAGAGAACCATTGAGCATGTCCTTTAGGTATTTGTCCTTATTTTCTTCGAACCGTAACAATTGGATAGCGCTAGAAATTCTTTCAACATGAAGAGCGTTGAATAGCATATTCATGTCCGTTCTATCTGAATTCCCTTTAGACCACTCCTCAGCAAGGTCTCTAGCACTATGCAACAACTTATAGAGTTGGTGTGAGCTACCAAGCTTGATGTTAGATTCAGCATATATGCTCTCAATTTGTTCAACTTTTTGAGTTATTGAATCGTGTTTGAATCTCTCAACAAATGATTTATCTTCATTTTTCATATAACTAGAATGATCGCATACTATTTCAGCAATGTATAAACCTTGGATTACTCATAACGCCTAGCATCACCCGACACGGAAGGAGCGCAGCGACTGTAGTGGTCGGGTGCATGCTATTGTTAGCTTCAGTTTATAGCTAAACTCTCTGGCCACAAGAAATACGGCCCATGTTTGCCGTACTTAAATTCAGCTCCAAGACTTTGTGCTTCTGAAGTAAGCTTATTCTTTCCATCTTCTTCATGGAGATATCCAAGCTCAGTTAGTTTGCAAAGTAACTCTTCTGTTTTCATTCCATGCATTTTTGCAAACTTAGAGGATGTTAACTTACTATTATCATGCTCGTGTTTGTCTTCACCTTCCTCTTTATCCACCTTCTCTAAGGTGATCCTTACTTCATCACTGATCCTTATGATTCTTTGAGCCTCATCATAGGCTTCCTTATAAATCTCAGAATCTGAGCTCCTTGAAATAGATACACCCATTTCATTATTGTTTACTTGGCTAAACTCATAAAGATTTAGACTTGTTATAATACAAGACTCCTCATTAAGATAGCACTTGGCATGAAGATTCTTGCAAAAGCTGGTTCTGATATATGTAAGCTCTTTCAGCCAATTTATTTCCTCTGGTTGCAGCTCACTTTTCCCATAAACGACCCGAATATCTATTTTGAGCCTATTTTTATCATCCAATAGCTCCTTGATCCTGTCATTCAACTTCAGAAAAGGACTAATCAAGATTAAACGCTCAGATGCGTTTTTTATCAACTCTTCAAGATAGTAATTTGTAGCACTTGTATTTAAGAATTTTGCCATTAATTATCTCTCATTATTCTGACGATTGTACTGATCTGATTTTGAAGCTAACGTTAAGCTAACCGGCCAAATGAAGTGGCAACTTTTTTGCGCTTTTTTGCAAAAAAGATGACGCTTTATTTGGTCGGGTTGAGCTTTTTGTTATGCCTTTTATAAATTTAAAAACCATTGCTTATCAATACTTACCTTCTCAACCATTTCTGTTTGTACACCAAGACTTAATTCTTTTAGCTTTTCTGCTAAATTATCACCATCAACCAAATCCACAGGTGGCGCACCATCTCTTGTTGCCTCTTTTATCGCTGCGGGGGTGAATGTTCCTGTAGTTATAAATAAACCTTTATCGGCTCTTCCAACCATTGCACCACGAAAATCTCTTATTGCTCCAGAAGAAACAGACCCTTGATATTTTTTGCATTGAAAAATAACATGAAAGCTCATTAAACCATTAATTCTGGCAATGCCTTTTCCGTCTATTCCACCATCACCAGTTTTCCCAGTGACTTCAACTTGAACGAATCCTGATTCTCTTAGAAGCCGTTGTGTAAGGCGTTCAAAGGCATCTGGGGTGACCTCCTGTGTAAGCAGATGATGTAATTCTTCTCTCCATGCTTTTGCCTCCTCTGGAGCTTCCCTCTGGCTTAACTCAATACCGGCATTTGATTTTTTATTTTTCTGATATGATTCTTTCTTATCCAACTCACGAACATATTTTAGTACCTTTGATGGCGTGATTTCTTTTTCTTCTTTTGCTTTTTGTGTGAGTGTCCATATCCCTCTGCTTGAGTTTTCAAGAAATTCATATTTCTTTAAATATGTCCTCGCCCATGCCAAACGGTATCCAACTTCAGTTTGATTGCTTTTTTCTGGATTGTGCGGAACTGATAGAACATCCTCATCTATCTTTTCTAATTCTGAAACTTTGTCATAAATCTCGTCGATTGATCCTGAGCCACCTAGCTGACTGAGTGCTTTTAGTAATGGATTCATCAACGAATCAAATGTTGGTATTTCTTTCATGTTTTCTCTTTTTTAGGGCATAACGCTTAAGTTCACCCGACCACCGGATTATGACTGGTGAGCCAGGACGCAAGACGATGTTAATTGAAACCACAATACTCGAACCGCCGCAAAAGGTAGGTGTGTCGGGTGTAACTTTTTGTTAGGTGATTTAATATGAATGAGAATAGCGAAATTAGCAGGTTACGAAAAAGAGTTGAGGCACTTGAGAAAGAGGTTCTCTTTCTCAAGAGGGATAAGCACATAATGTACGGAGGGCAGAAACTGCAAGACTGTATAGGCAAAATAAGCATTACCGAACAAACCCAGGTTGTATGCCCTGACGTTCTTCAGCCGATAAAATCATAAATATGATGTCATGCTGAATTCGAAGCGTTATATATTTATCTGTTTCACCAAATCTTGCCGATAGCTCAGCATACCTCCCATGAGATAAATCAATATTATTGCATTCAATAAATGATGAGCCTGAGCTTCCAATATTTGATTTCTTTATGAACGGGCCTAATGGATCTGTTATTTCATTTTCCATATAATCCTTTCGGAGGTAAACGCCATGAAATTTAGTGCTCATATGATTCCTCGCTTTCTTCACCTAACAGTTGATTAGGTTGCTGGCACGTTTTCTGACATAGGCCGACGGCACGCCCGTTGACATAGGCCGTCAAAAGTTCTATATATGTTCTCGATCATGTTTATAAAGGAGCTCCAATCATGGAAACGATACCGCAGGTCACTGATTCCCGCATTGAAAAATTCTGGGCACAATATCTTGAGGTTGCACGACT
>JBEVXT010000060.1:0-7389 GCA_040505955.1 Sedimenticola sp.
TACTTTTAAAGGTGTCAACATGACATCCTCCCAGATATCGTACAGGGGACTTACACCCCATAAAATCATGCCCATGCCGGGCACACACAAGGTAAATCAACCTGACCCGCAGCAGTGGCGCTTGTTTTGTGCTAAAAAAGCCTAGCACAAAACAATCCCCACCACTGCAGTCAGGTTATTTACAACGTTAAAGGTCATATGGATAAATCAGAACACTGTAAGGACGTGTATGCTCACTACGGCCTTGCCATGTATCTTGCGCAGTGTGTAGAGCAATCTATTTTTCAAATGATAATGATGTTTGACTTCTTTCCTACGAATGTCCCGAAGAAGTTACCCTTTGAATCATGGATTGCAGAATTTGATGATTTTGACAGCCTAATGTCAAAAAAGACCATGGGGCAGGTTATTGGGAAGTTAAAAACATTAAACATATTAAATGAAAACCTAGAGGATATGCTTCAAGAGTCTTTAAAAAGAAGGAACGAATTAGCACATAGATTCTTCGTTGATCATGGTCTCAGTTTTGTAAGCGAGCAAGGAAGAGAAAAGATGATCGGAGAGCTAATACAGCATCAAAAGAATTTTGAAGAAATGGAAAATTCGCTGGTACCAATTGTAAAATCTGTTATGAACAAGTATGGCTTTACTGAAGATATGCTACGAAAAGCTGAAGAAGAATTATTCGAAGAAGGTAAAAATGACCTTTAACAAGCAACTGCAGCGGAACAAATTTCACTGCGCTCAATTTGCCCGCTGAGTTGGGCGTTAAGTTTACAAAGGGAATCTAAGTGAATACTGAAATTTATAAAAGACCACAGAGCGAATTGGTTTTAGAAAACCAAATACAAACAAAGCATAAGTCATTTTTGACCCGAGCTTTTCATGGAGAAATAAAATTATGGCAAGCATTTTGGTTGGTCTATGTACTGGGGTTGCTGTTGTCGTTATTTATAGTGGTAGTGCCAGAGCTTATAGTACTAAGCCTCTATCAGGTAAGACTTCCTCATGCTCTTACATTTATCCCCTTTTTAGTTATCTTTTTATTCTCTTTAGTAGCATTATGGAGAAGTGCACCAGATCCAAAAATATCAATACTAGGAGCTCTAACGAAAATCTTGGTTATTCTATCTGGAATTTGGTGTGTTTATGTGATGAACAATATTTTGACAGGTTGAAACTTAACCAGGCACGCCAGCAGACCTCCTTCGTCGGCAGCTGCGTGCGGCGTTATAGCGCTAAGTCGGGATGCGCATTAGATTTAACCTTGGTCAGATAAAGGAAAGTGTCATTGTATACTTTTAAAAATACGGAAATTAACAATAAGAAGGCTTCAGATTTTGAAACAAAATCTATGCTTTACTTGTTGGGTATGAGAAGTGACAGTGATGAAATTGAGATAATCACCGTAGATTGTTTCAATGATGTGACGGGTTCAAACCATGATTTTAGCAAGCTTTGGGATGTCCAGAGTAAAAATCACAGCAGCCTACCCCCATCCAAGATAGGTGAAAGCCTATCAACACTGTACGATAATTATATTTCTTCAATTACATTTTGTGACTACATATTATTTATCCCAAAGTTGAATCGAGAATACCTTATAGATGGTTCTTTAAGCGTGTATGATTATGAGAATATCAAAGAAAAACAGAAAAAAGGGATAGAAAGGAAGCTTAAGGAAAAGATAAATGGAAATAAATCTGGTAACACACCACCTCTCTTTCGTGATTTTTTATCACAAGTAACATTTGTTGAAGATAACAAGAGAGTAAGTACGTATATAAAAAGAATTTCAAAATTTAAAAACAAAAAGTCAGTACCAGAAGAAATGTATGAGCGTATTTTTAAAGAAATAAGAAATGCGCAATCATCTTTGAAAAACTCATATATTGAACATAAAGTAATTAAACACCCAGCAGAAGTCTTAGAGTTTAATCGCCATATCACGAAATCTGAAATAAACACACTTTTGATAAATCGGTTAGTGGGAATTGATGTTTTCGCATTCCCCGGTGTGCCAGTATCTTTTGTCAGTTTTATTGCTGGTAAAGATGAAGAAGAAGTTAAGGACTTGTTGCAAGAATGCAATGAGAACTTAAGTCGAGCGTTTTTTGATAAAAATGGGTGCAGAGAATTCTGGAAATTATCCGAAATGATAATTGAATTTGTCAAAGGCAATCTAAATGGAAGCGTTACAGTAATATACAGCCAAATAGAATCCAGTATTAAAATCAGAACGCCTTATTTAACGCAGGAAACTGTGCAGTACATGATATCTCTTGTAAAAACAGGATTAGAAAATGCTGATTAAAAAAATAGCGTTTGGAGATAATGCTGAAGCATTCATTGAAGAAAGGTTAACTGATGGGCTGAATGTCATCTACAGTGATGACAATAATCGCGGAAAGACATTAGTTATGCAAGGATTAATGTACTCGTTAGGGTATGAGTCGATATTTCCAAGCTCATTTAACTATAAAAATAAATATTTTTATTCAGAGATTGAAGTAGGTAAAGTGAAATATGAGTTCTTAAGAAAAAAGAACTCGGTTGCCATAAAAACAGAAGGCGCTATGCAAATATTTAATTCTGTTAGCGAGATGAGATACCATCTGGATAAGTTTGTATTTAGAGTGCCAAGAATACTTAAAGATAACAGGCCGACACTCGTAGATTTAAGTCTTCTGTATGAGTTGTTCTTTATTGGTCAAGATAATAGAAATCCTTCTGGGCTTATCAGTAAAGGGCAGTTCAATAAGTCTGATTTTAAAAATATGGTTTACGACATGGCTGGCTTGTCAACCAATGTCATAAATATTGGTGAGATTAAGGATATTAAGAACAGGATATCTGATCTTAAAATTAAGCTAAATGAAACTAAAAAGAAAATATCTCTAATAAAGCAAGACCCAGAGATTGCTGAAATTGCTTCTAAAACATATGATTCAGAGAGAGTTCAGGATAAAATTCGAGCAATAAGTGAAATTAATGTAAATATATCAAAGCTAAAGCGCTCGAGACAGAGAGAAATCAATAGAAAGTCCAAGCTTGAGCAACTAGTTTCTGAGCTAAAGTCGCTAAATAGGGGTTTAAGTGAAGGAAATGTTCAATGCGGTGAATGTGGAAGCGATAAAATTGTTTATTCAAATAACGATTTAACTTTCGAGATAAGTAATATTGATGTTAGAAACGAAATACTTAAATCAATTTCTGAAAATATTTGGCAAAAGGTTGAGATAATCAACGATTCTTCTCGAGAAATAAATATCTTACAAGAGTCTCTCAATAATGAACTGGCTGATGCCCCGCCAAGCTTCCAACAAATCATTGTGTATCAAGACCAAGTCGTCTCAGAAAGAGATTATGATGATGAATCATTCTCCCTTGCTCGCGAAATTGATGCATTAAAATCGCAGCTTTCTTCCTCGCAAGAAATAGATGAAACGCTAAAAATTGATAGAAAGGAGTTTGATGAAAAATTACTGGATAATATGAATGAACTTTACAAAACCATAGATCCAAACGGAAATTTAGAGTTTGAAGATATTTTTACAAAGAGAGATTCAACGTTTTCAGGCAGCGAAGGTCAAGAATTTTATTTTTGTAAGTTGATAGCCTTAAGTAATCTGCTCAATCACAGTTTCCCTATTGCAGTCGACTCTTTTCGTGATGGTGAGTTGTCAACAAATAAGGAAGATAGCATGCTTAAAATTTATAGCAATTTGGATAGGCAAGTTATCTTAACTTCAACTTTAAAAAATGAAGAATACAGTAATGATAAATATGAAAAGAAAAGTAAAGTTAACTCTATAGATTACAGTACGCATCAAGATTGCAAGATCTTAAATAGAGATCAAAAAGATAAATTTATCGGGCTTATATCAAGCTTTGATGGAATCGTAATGTAGCGCTATAACAAAGCAAATCAACATGGATGTATTTTCGCTGCGCTCAAATGCACCAGTTATTTGCGACGTTCGAGTCGACAAATTACGGATAAATATGCTGAGAAAATTGACGGAGCCGTGAAAATAGTTTATTGAGTGTAGCGGTTGTCTGCACACAGATAACGTAGTTAATCTGGATGCAGACAACCGCTACACGAGCTGAATTGAGACTTTCACCTCTCCGCCAATTTCACTAAATAAATCCATAATTAGCACAAGAACAAGCTATTCAACACGGACGTGCTACGCACGCCGGTTAACCGCTGGTTATGCTTACTAATAAAAAAGGGAATACAAATGGATGAGCTAGAGGATATTTTTAGCATCAGAATCGTCGCTTTGGAAAAAGAATTTGGGTCAATGGATAAAGAAGTGTTAAACGCAACTATTCCATTTGAACTGGGCTATGACTTGGGGGGGAGCCCACACGTTTATTTTTTCTCGAATCACATCCCTGGTGAAGTTTGCATTACCGCAGGATTAATTGGAAGCGAACAAAAACCAAATGATGCTGGCAATTATGAATTCATGATGGCCTTTAAAGAGAAAAGTGACTTTGGCCCAGACTTGATTTGTCCTTTGTCATACTATACTCAAGAAGCATCATTGAATTCTGGGGAAACTATGGGACTCCCAGAAGATATGACCAAAGGTACGAATATAAAAGCCATCATATTTGACTGTTATAAAAAATTCAAAGTCGGAAATATCGATGCAGGTGTAATGTTAATAATTGGTATTACCGAAGATGAATTGGCATACAAAACAAAATTCAATGGTAAAAGGCTCATAAGAAAACTAAAAAATAATAATGTTTATCCATACACGGACTTCAAAAGAACTTCGGTAGTATAAGCATAAAATGGCAATGCATAACAAGGTCGTCAACACCGTTCGCTGCGCTCTCTCGGTCAGCGCTCCGCGCTGCCGGTTACGTCGGCGTTAGGCAATAAAGGAGAAACAGAATGGCTGAATTGCATATCAATCTATATTTCAAACACGATAACAATGATATTCATAATTTACTATTTCAATTCTTTGCTACATCTGACCTTAATTCAAGTCAGAGAATATCTGATAGAGAAGAAAAAGAGTTGAAATGGAGCGCAATAGTTAAACAGCTTAATCCTGAGAGAGGCCAGAACCTATTAAAACAATTACTGAAAGACTTTAAAGATGATTTTTGCTCTGATGAGTTAGGCTCTGAATCAATACACGAAGATTCCGGATATTGGGTGGCTCACCTTGTTTATGGTACATGTGGAGATGATATAACAGGCAGACTGGTTAAATTCCTTTATGACCTTTGTCCCGGTGTTCATTCTCAAGCATGGGGTTGCGGTGATGATGATCCATGGGAGTTTTGGTTCAAAACAGATGAGATTGGAAATATTGTTCATAAAGAGGATGAGCCAGGAATTGAGGCTGTTGATATCTATTCATGGTGGCATGCGTCAATGCCTGAATCAATAAAAGAAGGGTTCATGAATGAAGAAGGCTATGTTTGTGGAGTGGATCTCGAAGATCAGCACGTAGTTTTCACAGGGAAAATGGAAGATGGAACTCGTGAAGAGATGGAGGAAATGGCTGAAGACTATGGTGCAATTATTCAGAAAACGATTAATGGCAAAACAACATTATTAGTTGTTGGTGATAAACCAGGTAAGTCTAAACTTTCAAAGGCAGAGAAGCTTGATGTAATGATTATCAATGAAGAACAGTTTTATGCATCTATAGAGCAATAGCCTAACATTGGCATCCAGCCGATCACTTCGGTCGCTACCGCTCCCTACGTGTCGGCTGATGCGCAGGAAGCGGGGGTCAGGTCTCCCATTGCGCATCACCACCCATAATGGGCAATGGGAGACCTGACCCCATATTTTTGACCCCATATTTTTGTGACCCCATATTTTTGGTGATCCGCAGCGTTAAATGTCTTATGGATATCGAAGTTAACAGGAAGTGGGGGTCAGGTCTCCCATTGCGCATCACCACCCATAATGGGCAATGGGAGACCTGACCCCATATTTTTGCATAATGGGCAATGGGAGACCTGACCCCATATTTTTTTTTTCTTAGAACTCACATCAACACTATGGTTCGATGAAATATGTCGAAAAGGCAGTGACGGCACAACTCAAAGAATAAGATTACAAAGAAATAAGTTTTTTAATCAAAAAATAAACATTCCATCAATTTATGAGCAAAGTGCATTTATTGATAAGTTCAAAGCAAATAAACTGAAGAGCGACAAACTAAAAGCCGAACTCACCCACCAACAAACCCTGCTAAAAAAACTCCGACAGCAGATATTGCAAGAAGTGATTGAAGGCAAGCTTACTGCCGAGTGGCGAGCGGACAATCCCGATATTGAACCCGCCAGCGAACTACTGGTACGCATACAAGCAGAAAAAGACCAACTGATTAAAGACAAAATAATCAAAAAACAAAAACCACTGCCAGCGATTAGTGAAGTTGAAAAGCCGTTTGAATTGCCGGAAGGGTGGGTTTGGTGTCGGTTGCGTGATTTTTCGACACACTATGTTGACTGCCCACATGATACCCCAAAATATCAAGGAAAAGGATTTTTGTGCCTTAGGGCTCCAGATATAACTGAGAATGGCTTGCTAATTAATACAATTAGGCGTGTATCAAATGAAGAATATCAAACTAGAATTAGGAGATTAAAACCAGTTAGAAATGATTTGGTATATATTCGAGAAGGCGGGCGGTTAGGAATTGCTGGGTTAATTGATACTGATGATCCCGTTTGTTTGGGTCAGCGGGTGATGATGTTGCGTTTTCTTGACGAAGTGTCTGCTAAATACTCTCTTCGATTTCTCAATGCACCAGATACATACAATGATGTTGTTGGCAAGACCATCGGGTCAGCATCACCTCATGTAAATGTCCGAGATATTATTGCACATGTAGCTCCTATTCCCCCACTCCCCGAACAAAAAGCCATCGTCGCCAAGGTCGAAAAACTGCTTGCTGTATGCGACCAACTGGAAAGCCAAATCACCAGCAATCAAAGCCATGTCAACGCCTTGATGCAGGCGGTATTAAAAGAAGCCTTCACCATGGGAGATACCCAAACCAGCAAACCAGCAAACCAGCAAACCAGCAAACCAGCCCAGCAGGTGGGTGCCAATGCTTAATAAAGCCGCTAAACTTGCCTTGGTTGCTACCTCACTGGCTCCCATCTGCCTGACAAATTCAAAGCAAGATCTATAGCAGGATGAACCATTGAGTATCGAAATATGCAAATATAACAAGGCGCTACACGCGGACAAAATAAAGCTGCGTTCGTTCCTCACTACGCTTTATTTTGCCGGTGAGCTTGGTCGTTATGTGTAAAAGAAGAGTGCATTAAAATGGAAATTCTAGTCTATGCGCTTATTACCGGTCTAGCGTTATTGGTGGTGTATTTAGCAGC
>JBEVXT010000061.1:0-4315 GCA_040505955.1 Sedimenticola sp.
ATCTAAGGACCATGACCATGAAGTTTGGTAACTATAGGCCCAATGGTTACCGAGGAGAAGACGTTTGAAAATGTTCACGGACGACGGACACATTGCGGTGACAATAGCTCACATGAGCATCGCTCAAGTGAGCTAAAGATATAGTGAAAAAACAATAACTTTAACACATTTGCCTTACAAAAAACCGGACGACGCGGACTACGACGCAGACGACGACGACACCGCCGACGACGGAAAAAGCGCTGACTATAGTCGCGCCTCTGCAAAAGCAGGCGTGACAATAATATGCAAATGCGATTTTGTTTTTTCGGATTAAAATCATTATTGTTGTGAATAAAAATCTGTGAAAATGTTGAAAATGTCTATCAATACATGCAGGATCAAGTTATGAAATATTGTTTGATGGAATGTCAAAAATAAAATTTAAATAAATAAATAAATTAACTTTTGGTACTTTGTGACATCACAAGAAGAATCGCATATTGGAAATTAATTATTTTTTTAAACCCATATAACTTCTTAATTAATTTGTATATTCACATGCGGTTTTCACCAGTCTTAATAATATGTGGAGATCTATAATATAAGTTTAAAGACAAATCCATTACAGGGGACCTTTAATAATCCTTTTAGGAGAACACTAAAAAAATTCTCGTTGAATGAATATACGATCCATTCCAATCTTTAAATTAAAAGATAATTATTATCTAAACATACATGTAGTGTGCTCCCTATTAGTGCGCTAAGCAATGTTTGTGAAATAGGCCACATATCACTTAGCAAATTCCCTATTAACCCTTTCACCCCTATATATCTGACATGAAATCTACTATTCTGACATTGACCAATCAATTTACCATGAAATCAAATTCAGACCAGTCCATTCAAACAGTGTGTGATTTTGTTTCGGTAAATATGGAAAAATACTTGCAAATAGTGCAAATAGTGCTGAGGGCCGGACCAGGTAGGTTACAGGGTACCGGAATAAGTAATTGTACCCATCACATCGCTGGCAACCTCGCAATCACTCAATGAATGAAATGGTGTTTGAGGCACATCAGCACAAAATAAGCTATGTAGTGCTGGAAAAATGTGAAACCCGGGTACACATGTGACACTCCATTATGTTCAGGTATACATTGTTGCCAAGTATTATTGAAATCCATCAAGCGGTTCCAAAGAAATCGAGTTAAACGTATTTGCTAAATGTATTTTCTAAACGTAAACGCTAACAATACACATGGCTACCGAATATTATTGAAATCCGGCAAACGGTTCAGATGTTATTGCGATAACAAAAGTGTTAAGCACGCACGGACGCACGCACGCACTCACAGACATGGACTATCGCTATATCCCCCTTTTGCTATGCGAGGGGATAACAAAGAAAGCAAACAGTACACTAGCTAAAACATGAGACAATGTCGGCTAGTATCGGACTCTCGCAGTCAAGTTTAGCCAGATAAAATGTATCAGGTCTAGGCGATATCACTTACGAACTGTAGAGGGACTTGAAATCAGAACCAAATCCGACGATATTGAAGTAGCAGTCAGATGGGAGAGATTTCACAAGCAGCAGCAGTGCCTCTCTGGCGTCATCTATCTTCTTGCCCCTCATACTGCCTGCAGCACAAACAACAAGGCATGAGTGGTACTTGAAACATCAGAAGACAACGAAGTCTGTCTGGTGATGCTGACAATGAAACTGAAAGGTGGACAATTTCAATGTGCATCCCTTATTCTTTTATAGAATTATATCCAGGGTCCATAAAAATGCCTCGGTGACAGATCAAAACATTTTATTATGCGAAACAGAAATTATAAGCAATTGACTTGAAGATTGGCATCTGCAAGACATTGAAAATAAGTTTTTACCTGATCTGTCAATGACAAAGATGTATTCTCCACTTGTTGCCATGGCGACCGCTTGGAGGTCGGGGCGAAAATTCACCATGAGCAAATCCTCTTTCAGTAGACCATCTGAATGTTAAGAAGAATGCAAACATGCAAATATTAACTCATTATGCATATGGCAACATATTAACATAAAAATAACAGTCAAAAACTGTTGAGTGTTCCTCTTATACCTCCTTGAAAATATGTCTTGGTCTAATCAATATCTACACTGTATTTTCCCAATTTTTAAATAGAGTCCCTGTTGTGGTCTAGGTTCAATGTACTTGTCTTAAAATTATAAAGGAAAAATCTCCATGTCAGATATTCAGGGCTTAAAATGACTATATTTAGCTTACTCTATATGGTCCGCTATTGTCATTTTCCATGTGCCAACCAAATACCCGTGGCTTCAGGCTTATAGAGACGCACATGATATGTTCTGTGTAATTTCTATCAAATATCGAATTTTGAACCACGAAATATTATCAATGTTATTTTAAAAGTGCCAGATGGTCGGTTCACTGCATGATATTCAAATGTATGATGTGTTTGTTTACAACAAAATATTGTTTACTATAAACATAGAATTGTCAGCGTTTACATTTAAAAACTGGGCGACGTTAACTTACAGTTTTGACAATGTTTAAAAGGTGCTAAAAGACAAAATGTCGAGACTTCAAGCATCATCTTCTGGTAATATGTTATTTAGACAATCTTGCATTTTTGCATGAAATTGTGCGTTGAAAAGAATATCCTCTTTACTAGTTAAAGTACAAACGGTTCTCTAGTATACTTCCAGATACAATTGTATACATGTAGTTACATGAATGTATATGGCAGCCATTGTGACCTACTTGCATCGGGGTCGCCTATCTCCAGTACAACCTGGGGCTTGTAGCAATCCTCATACTCCACAAGAACGGACAGGTCATGGTCAAAGGTGAAGGCCTCAGCCAAGGTCACCTGCATGTCACAGTACATATACACAGTGAGGTATAATTATGTGCAACATCGACAACTGCCATCTTTTAGACTTTAAATGACCATGAAATTTGTGCCAGGTCATGGCCAAAAGGTGAAGGCTTCAGCCAAGGTCAAACAATATAACATATCATGGTCATGGTCAAAGGTGAAAGCTTCAGCCAAGGTCACCTACAACACGTCATAGTAAATATACAGCGAGGTATAATTGTGTGTATGCGTGTAATATCTCGAACACAGCCATCTTTGACGGCCATGAAACAGGTGACAGGTAAATGTGAAAGGTGAATGCATCAGCCAAGGTCAGCTACATGTCACAGTAGATACACAGTGAAGTATATAGAGAATACCATATGGTACCCACATTATGCATATCAATGGTGTAATCACCTTGGCGGTGTGCTGATTATCTTCAAATTTCACATCCAATTTATCGAGCTCTGATGTTACACCCAGCACCCTGTTGTAGCCAGTGACGCAGCCAGACAGATGAAAGGTGTACGGTATGGTGGCAGGCTCCACATACATTGCACCTTCTGCCCCAACTGTGCCCTGCTCGGCTGCAACACAACAAATTTGTACCAATTAGAAACTTGAATTTGGGTTCGAAATTCGAGAAATATTTTATAATCGTGAGAAATAGTTTGGATACAACTAGTCTAATGGGACGCGCCATGACTAAACGAACATTAGCACATTTGTGAATTTCACTGTAAATGATTTTGAAAATTGAACATAATTTCTGTAAATGAAGACAAAACTTAAACACAATTCCAGAGCAAAGGTGGAATTAAATTACTCATATGTTTCAGAAATTACTCCAAAAGTAAATTGTACGCAGTCAATTCTGACTCCGAGTAGGTTAGATTGAAATTCTTGTTGCTACTCATTTTGACTACTTACTTGCAGAAATAATGACTGAATGTATGATTTTTATGGTCTAGTACACTACAGTAAGGTCACAACTTCTGTGGTTTTGCAAAAAGCATAGCAGTCGTAACTTTTGTACAAGACCATCAAGTTGTCAATACTTTTTTATCCCATTTGATATGATATATTTGAGAGTTGGCTGATAGAAGTTATAGTGATCATTTAACGCAACACTGTGTATCATCATGGCAAAAATTTCTGGCAAATAATTTGGAAATCCATTAAAGATGACATATGGCAGAAACAAATTTCCAACAGAACGACCGACAGACAGATTAGCAGACTCCTTTTTATCCCCATCCCTCAAACTTTGTTTGTGGGGTTATAATAAAAGAAGTTCTGAACGCAAGCGGGCGCGACAAAAACAGAACAAGAATTCCGCGGAATCAAATGTCTCGCCTTGTTCCCCCATTGACTCTGGGGCCCCCGAGAAATTTGTTTAATACATGTAGTCCTATGCATGTACATATCATAGTAATAGTATGTACATGTATAAAGTTTGATGACT
>JBEVXT010000062.1:0-2851 GCA_040505955.1 Sedimenticola sp.
TTAGAAAAATGGGCAAAAGCTTGCCTTGCACTCAATCCCAACCATTATTACGCCGCCGACCCAACGCTTCGGCATCGGCACTCAACACCCGCTCCAGCTCCTCCCTTGCCTGACGAGTGATGGAGATGTGTTTTTCCAAGGCATCCACTTCATAGAGAGCGTCATACAGAACCTGGTCGTGATCTCTGAAGGCATGGGCCGCTTTCTTTGCACGATAAGCACCAAAGCCCAGTTGTTTCAACGCCTCCTCTCCCACTAACAGAGCAGACTCCAGCAACTCCCGCTGAAATAGTTCGACACCCTGGCGTTGTAGCTCAAAGGCGTGATCCATGTCATGGGCACGAGCAAGTATACGCAGATGAGGGAAGTGCTTGCGGGCACCCTCCACCACCTGCAGAGCGATTGCGGGGTCGTCTACCGTTACAATCAGCAGCTTCGCTTTTGCTGCTCCTGCGGCATGGAGAGTGGCCTGTCGAGTGGCGTTACCGTAGTAAACCTTATAATCAAACTTCCTCACCATTTCAATACGATCCGGGTCGTGATCGAGAACCGTGGTGGATATACGGTTGGCAGTAAGTAGACGACCAACAACCCGCCCAAAACGACCAAAGCCCGCAATGATCACTGGATTGCCATCCTCATCAACCGTATCGTCCTCACGCGCTTCACTCATATCACTATAACGGGGAGCGATTACACGCTCATAAAGGATCAGTAACAGTGGCGTAGTAACCATAGAGAGCGCCACCACCACAAAGAGTGGGTCTGCCAGGCTAGCCTCTAACGCCCCTGCACCTCGTGCCACGGAGAAGAGAACAAAGGCAAATTCACCTCCCTGGCAGAGCAGAAAGGCAAAAAGGGGGCGCTGGCTCAGGGGGATAGGCTCCCTACCTACCGAGGCGACAGCCCAGAGCACCGACAGCTTTATCAGTACCAGACCAATCACCAGTCCAATAATTATCCAAGGTCTTTCAAGCAACACACCAAAGTCGATGGACATACCGACCGAGATAAAAAAGAGACCAAGCAACAACCCTTTAAAAGGGGCAATCTCGGTTTCCAGCTCATGGCGATACTCAGACTCAGCCAGCAGCACACCCGCCAAAAAGCTGCCCAGCGCCATAGAGAGATCGACTGCAGCCATCAGCAGAGCGATACCGATCACCAGTAACAGAGCGAAGGCAGTAAATATCTCCGGCAGTCGGGTCTGGGCGATATAGCGAAAGATAGGGCGCGTCAGGTAGTGACCAAGAATGACGATACCCCCTATGGCGGCAACCACCTTGAGTAGACCAATGAGAGGATCACCACTCTCCCCCACCGTTACACCCAACAGTGGAATCAACGCCATCATTGGAATCACTGCAATATCCTGGAACAGCAGAATAGAGAAGGAGGTGCCCCCGGCATGGGTACTCAGCAGGTTTTTCTCTGTCAACGTCTGCAGAGCAATGGCGGTTGATGAGAGGGAGAGGCCCATGGCAACGACCAGCGCTGCGCCCATCGATAAACCCAAGAACAAGCCACAAAGAGAGAGTAGCAGAGTGGTCAGAGCCACCTGCATCCCCCCAAGACCAAATATCGGCCGACGCATCGCCCAGAGTCTTTTTGGGTTGAGTTCCAAGCCGATAAGAAACAGCAGTAGCACTACACCAAATTCGGCAAAGTGAAGAATATCCTCCACATTGGCGATCAGCGAGAGGCCCCAGGGACCGATAGCAATGCCCGCTAGCAGGTAACCGAGAACAGATCCCAGACCCAACCGTTTCGCCAGAGGTACAGCAACCACAGCGGCACCCAGATAGGTGACGGCATTAATCAGTAGAGCATGATCAGCCACAAGCACCTTCCATTCCAATTCTCTGAATCATTTGGCTGTACACTTCAGCTCCCTCATCAATCTCTTCTGAAGTCAGCTTATCGGCAGCAAACAGAGCCCAGGGTTCAAGATAGTGCATACCACAGTGGTGCGCGAGCTGTGCAAATGGGTGAAGTGTCTCAACAATAGTGCAGCCATCATAGCCTTGCGCGGAGTAGGCTGCCGCATTGTGACCGGTGGTAACTGCTGAAAGCAGATACTTGCCATGGAGAGCAGTACCCTCTTTACCATAAGCAAAACCGTACTCCAGTACCTCTTCCTGCCACTGCTGCAATAGCGCCGGCGCACTATACCAGTAGACCGGGTGGTGAAAAACGATCACATCGGCAGCACGCAGCAGCATCTGCTCACGCGCCGTATCGATATGGAAATTGGGATAATTTTGGTAGAGATCGTTCACCACTACGCCATCCAACCCCCTCACCTTATCGATAAGAAACCGGTTCACTCCAGAGCGATGAGGATAGGGGTGAGCAAAGATAATCAGCACCGAACGTTGCGGTACATTTGATGACAGGCGGTCTATTCCAGTTGATTGCATAGGGTAATAGTATCTGAAGTTTCGGAATTCATCAGCTTTCAACTTGGCCTAGCGGGCAGATAACGGGTTATATAGAGCAAATAGACCACAAATAAAGAGAGAGATATCGGTGTCTATTGCACCGAAAATAGGTGAGACTCACCATCAATTTTGGTGCAATACTTCCACTCCCAGCTCCAGAAGGATGGGGTCAGAATAGTAGCTATTTATATTTTGACCATGAAGATAATGCTAAAATCTAGACCTGACCCTCTCCTCACTCCTGAGATGGAACTTCCACTGTGCTTCCCTGTTGCCGAACAGTATGGGTGTGAAACCCTTGGTTTTTTCAATGAATTAACGGCATCCTTCATATAAAGCCAAAGTAGTTTACACTTTTTGCATCTACAAGACATTCAGACGGCAAGACTCCTATCATATTGTATGATATT
>JBEVXT010000063.1:0-2564 GCA_040505955.1 Sedimenticola sp.
TCACATCGGCAAAGGTACAATCCGGCTCACCAGGACGTTTGGGGATATGCACCACCGGCCCACCCAACAGCTCCACCAGTCGATTGATGCTATAACTGTTATCAGAGCCGACATTCATAATCTCACCACTGAGACCCGATGCCGCCGCCTGCACAAACGCTTCCACCACATCGGTCACAAAGGTGAAATCGCGGGTCTGACTGCCATCACCCACTACAGTATAGGCCTCACCCGCAAGCTTCTGGGCGAGAAAGACGCCAAACACCGCGCCATAAGTACCCGAAGTACGTGAACGCGGCCCGTAGACGTTAAACATGCGCAGCGACACCACCGGCAATCCGTACACCTGATGCCAGTGCATCACACACTGCTCTCCCAGCATCTTTGCCAAGGCATAGGGGTACTGAGGGCGCATAGGGGCATCCTCAGCCGTCGGGTAGTTGTCGGGGATACCGTAACAGGAGGAAGAGGCCGCATAGATAAAACGTTTTACGCCAGCGCTGCGGGAGGCTTCAAGTACCGAAACCGTACCATCCACATTGGCCCGGTGATAAGGCACTGGCTGCTGTATGGAGGGGACGATGTCGGCAAGAGAGGCGAGATGAAAGACCCAATCCACTCCGCTGAAGAGCGGTGCTATTTTTTCACTCGCATTGATATCCACCTCTTCGAAAAAAAACCGTTCATTATCAAGCAGGTGAGCAATATTCTCCTTGCGGCCGGTTGAACAGTTATCGAGAACAACCACCTCATGGCCATCTGCAAGCAGTCGCTCTGTCAGGTGACTACCGATAAATCCGGCACCGCCGGTAACCAATGTTTTCATATCTCTTTTCGCCCTACTCAAAATTGCTGAAGCCAACCTGCCAGTTCATTTTATGATGTCTAATTGTAGGAACAAACTTGTTCACGAAGAGCAGACCCAAGAGACTGATCGCGAATAAATTCGCTCCTACAGAGAGCATTTTTCCCTATAAATATTACTTCAGGATGTTGATCCATAGTTACTAAATAAAATTCACGTGAGGCACTTCCCCACTTGCCAGATCGAAAAGATAACGGTTGATCTCATCCATTCGACAGTTGCGCCGACACTCGCTGATATCTAGGCGGTTACGCACCAGCTCAAAATTGGCCTTGCGCCGCTCCCCTTCCCACACCTCGGCAAAGGGTTGTTCAAGCAGGTTGCCGAGGCTAAAGCGCTTGTCGGAGAGGTAGGCAGAGCAGCTGTAGAGTTCGCCGTTAGATGCCATATAAGCCCAGAATAGCGGTGTCGAGTAGCAGCGGCTGTAGTGGCGGGCATTGGGGTCGGCATATTTGCCAATGGCATTGGCACGGTAGATCAGCTGAAACCCATCACTGCTCAACCCTTCAAGGGAGGCAGCCAGATCATCATAGGCGTTATAGTCGATATCGGCGTAGCGCTGGGTCAGGCTGAAGTTGTGTTGGGAGTAGGGTTTGATAACAAGGTAGTCAAGACCGATACGATCACGGCAGATGGCCGCCAGTTCGGCAACTTCGTCCCTGTTTTCAGGCAGCAATACCAGCTGTGCCCCGAGGGTTACAGCCAGATTCTGTTCTCGCTTGCGCTCTGCCATCGCTGTCAGGTTGGCTATCGCCCGCTCGAAATCCCCCGCTTTGCCCTGGTGGATCTGCTGGTAGGTGTTGGCACTACCGGCGTTGATCGAGGCTTTGATCCACTGCAGCCGGGGAAGCGCCTCTTCAAGAAAACGCGCCGGGATCAGGGTGGCATTGGTGGTGATGCCGATATCGATGCCCGCATCGGCTCCGGCAACCACTATATCGGTCAGCCGTTTATGCAGCAGCGGCTCACCTTCACCGGCAAGGTGCACACTTTTAACCCCCCGCTCGCCCATCTCCACAAGACGTTGGGCCAACAGATCGGCATCGAGGGTATCCGGCTTGTAGCCGACATAGTCGAGTGCACAGAAGGTACAGCGGTGATTACATGCGCCAATGGGGGAGATCTCGACATAGATGGGGTAGATCGACTTTACTTTCAGCCAATCATCACCGGCATCGACAAAGGCCGCCACCCTTGCCGGATGATAGATCAGTTTATGCGTGTCGATACGGTAGCGGTCTTTCACATCCACCCTTCTATTTTACTGTTTGGTACTGTTCGGGGTCGTACTGTTCGGTACTGTTCGGGGTCGTACTGTTCGGTACTGTTCGGGGTCGGAGTCAAACCGCCCAACCCTGTCCATTTTAACTACCCTTATCTCGCGGTTTGACTCCGACCCCTGCCGTGATACCCCTTGTGATATCACATCCACCCTGTTACTTCAGCAGTGTTGTCAGGTACTTCGCCAGCGATCCTTTGGAGATCGGTTCCCGGTTGCAGACGATCTGCACATCGAGGGCGGCGGCGGCGGCACCTATTAAGGCGCTGGTTTCAGATTTGATCCCCTTTGCCAAACAGATACTGGCCAGGGAGAGGAAGGCGTCACCAGCACCAATCCTGTCGAGCACTTTGGTAGAGAGGGCGGGTATCTTCAGTGCCGTCCCTTTCTGGTCGATAAACAGCAGGCCTTCACTACCCC
>JBEVXT010000064.1:0-4093 GCA_040505955.1 Sedimenticola sp.
AGTAGCGGTTCAAAAACAGCAACAACCATCTCCGCTAGAGACTGCATCTCTCTCTCCTGATTCTCTGCAGCGCTCTCCAGCATCGAATCCAGTTGACCGCTTGCCTCACCACTGGCGATAAGGTGGATTGTAAGAGGAGGAAACAGGCGACTTTTCTTCAGTGCATGGCTGAGTGCCATGCCCTCTCTGACACGTACTGCGGCTTCTTCCACTGCAGCCGTCATTGCGTGGTTGGGCATCACCTCACCTGCAATTCTCAGGGCGGCCAGAAGCTCCACGCCGCTGTTGGTCAATATGGCCAGAGTTCGGGTAAAACGGGCGGAGTTACCTATCCGGGAAAAACGACGAATAAAGGGCGTGGAGAGGAGAAAGCGGTGGTAGGCCATTCGGTAACCCTTTACTTTAAGCAGCAGCCGGAAAAGAAGCCAAAAGGTGAGCAGGGCGATTGAAAAGAGCAAGCCATACTCTCTGAAGAAGTCACTGCTTGTGATTAATATACGGGTCATCAGCGGCAGGCTCTGACCAAGATTATCAAAGACCTGCACAATCTGTGGTACTACATAGGCGAGCAGGCCGATAACCACCAGAAAAGAGATCAAGGTGAGGATCACCGGGTAGATCATAGCCAGCTGTACTTTCTGAGTGATTTTCTGGTGCTCCTCCAGATGTTCAGCCAACTTTATCAGCACCTTGTCAAGCTTTCCCGAGGTCTCACCGGCGGAGACGGTGGCTACATAGAGTTTCGGAAAAGCGTTGGGAAAACTGCTGAGAGAGATAGAGAGATCCTGTCCCTCCAAGACGCTTCCCCTTACCCCGAGAAAAATCCGGCGGGCTTGTCGTTGCTCCGTCTGCTCGGAGACGGCAGAGAGCGCCTCCTCCAGTGGCATCCCCGAGTGGGTCAGGGTGGCGAGTTGGCGTGTAAAGAGAATGAGGTCGCGCAGGTTGAGTCGCGGTCCGCCGAATAGATGGCTTTGGCCTCGTGGTTGCTGCTGAACAACAGCTTCGACCGTCACCGGGGTCAATCCCTGGTCGCGCAACAATCTCCTCGCCTGGCGTGGCGAATCACCCTCGATAACCCCTCTCTTTTTTTGCCCTTTCTGATTAAGAGCTTTGTATTCAAAGGTGGCCATCTAGTACTCTGTCAGCTTGATAATTGCACCGCCTTGTTGAGAAATTACAGAATCCATAATTACCACCCCGAGTGAACACCTAATTGTCCCGGATTACACGAACCATCTCTTCGATGCTGGTCTTACCCTGAAGCACTTTGTCACCGGCATTCCGGTCGATACCTGGATATAGACTGAGTACGTATTTTTTGATTTCATGCTCACCGGCGTTGTCATGGATCATGACGCGGATCCGGTCATCAATCGGAACCACCTCAAAGATGCCTGCTCTGCCTCTATAGCCAAGATGGTTGCATGCAGCACAGCCAGTGGCCCGGAATAGGGTGAGGGCGGGTGCCTCGGTCTCTTGCCGGAGGATCTCCATTTCGCTCTCCGTTGCCGTATAGGGTTCTTTGCACTTCGGGCAGAGTAGACGTAACAGGCGTTGAGCAACGACACCGATGATACTTGAGGAGAGGAGGAAAGGCTCAATACCCATATCCCGTAGGCGGGTGACAGCGCCAACTGCAGTGTTGGTGTGCAGGGTTGAGAGTACCAGGTGGCCGGTCAGACTGGCCTGAACGGCGATCTCCGCAGTCTCCAGGTCGCGGATCTCACCCACCATCACCACGTCGGGATCCTGACGGAGGATGGCGCGCAGACCACGGGCAAAGCTCATGTCGATCTTGTTGTTGACCTGGGTTTGACCGATGCCGTCGATGTAGTATTCAATCGGGTCTTCCACCGTAATGATGTTGCGGCTGCGTTCATTGAGTTGGCTGAGAGCTGCATAGAGCGTGGTGGTTTTTCCTGATCCGGTGGGCCCGGTAACCAGCAGGATACCGTGGGGGTTCTGGATCAGCGTGTTTATCGTTTTCAGCTCTTGGGTTGCCATGCCGAGCTGTTCAAGGTCGAGCTTGCCTGCCTGCTTGTCAAGCAGTCTCAGCACCACCCTTTCTCCGTGGCCGGAAGGGAGAGTGGAGACGCGCACATCAACGGCGCGTCCGCCAACGCGAAGTGAGATGCGGCCATCCTGGGGCAGCCGCTTCTCCGATATATCCAGGCGGGCCATCACCTTGATGCGTGAAATCAGCATGGGTGCCAGGGCGCGTTGAGGCTCCAGCACATCACGCAGGACACCATCCACCCGTAGTCGCACGGACAGGCGATCCTCGTAGGGCTCTATATGAATATCTGAAGCATTCTCCTTTACCGCCTCCGCCAACAGGGCGTTGATCAGTCGTATAATGGGCGCTTCATCGGCGTTTTCCAGCAGATCTTCAGGTTTTGGCAGGTGTTGGGCGATCTCATCGAGGTTAATGTCTTCGCCGATGGTTGCCACCACATCCTGAGCCTCTCCGGCGCCCTGCTCATAGGCCTTCTGCAGCAGCTGGTCAAATTCTGGCGGAGAGACCTCACTAAACGCCAGGGGGACGGTCAGGTAACGTCGGGCCTCAATCAGTGCCTGGGCAGGGGTTGCTCTGGTGCAGGCGATGACAAAACCTTCCGTTGTGACCTCCCGGATAACCAGCTTGTGCCGCTTGGCGAAGCTGTAGGGGAGCGTTTGGGGGGGTGACTGTTCAGGCATCTCTTCAGTTCTGTGGACTGAGTGTGCCGAAGATATCCGCCGGACTCTGGCCGCCCGATTGTTGGCTATTGATATCTGGCAAAACGGGCGGGCTCTCTCCGGGCAACAGAGGAGCACCCTGTGCTTTCTTCTTCTTCTGTAGCGAGCGGATGCGGGTATATTTCCTGTTGGTCAGATCACTGCTGTGCTGCTGGTTGCGAATAATTTGCGGGCGCAGGAATACCATTAGGTTTTTCTTCTCCATGGTACTGCGTTGGCTGCGGAAGAGATGACCCAGAAGGGGGATGTCGCCCAGAAGAGGGACTTTGGAAACATTCTCCGTCAATGAGTCCTCCATCAGACCGCCCAGTACTACCACCTCTTCGTTTTCGACCAGGATAGTGGTTTGGATCAGGCGCTGATTGGTTATCAGCCCACCGGTACCCGAGCCACTGTCGACGCTGGAGATCTCCTGTTCAATGGTAAGTTTGACCGTATCGCCATCATTGATATGAGGCGTGACCTTTAGCTTGACGCCTACATCATGTCGCTCGATAGTCTGAAAGGGATTTGTCGCGCCTGCAGAGTCGTTGTTGGTGTACTGGCCCGTTACAAACGGCACATTTTGACCGACATGGATAGTTGCCTCTTCATTGTCCAGGGTTACCAGTGAGGGGGTGGATAGGATATTGGTGTCACTGTTGCCGGAGAACGCCTTAAGCAGGAGTCGTAGGTCACCAGAATGAAAAAATCCGAGACTAAAGCCACTACCGATGGTGGTGGGGTAGCCGCTGATGGAGGATCCCACGGATGAGGTCAGTGGCAGATTGGTTCCTGCGTCCACGCCATTGCTGGAACCGACCTGCCACTCTACCCCAAGCTCAACCGATTTGTCATAACGCAGCTCGGCAATAATCGCTTCGATCAGTACCTGAGCCCTTCTCACATCTAACTGTTCGACGACCGCTTTCAGAGAGCGCATCAGAAACGGTGGGGCGGTGATGACCAGTGAGTTGGTCGCCTCATCCGCCTGGATATCAAAGCGACCGCCGGTATTGCTTACTCCCCTCTTTCCCGGTTTGGTCTCGGATTTGAGCTGCTGGTCGCCGACGCCGCGCAGTACATCGGCAAGTTCCTTGCTGCTGGCAAAGCGCAGTGTAATCACCTCAGTGTTATCGTCGTTGGGTATCTCCCTGTCCAGTTTAGCAATGAGCAACCTGATATTACTGCGCCAACCGGGCTCACCACTGATGATTAGGCTGTTGGTGCGCTGATCTGCAATCAGGCTGTTGCTGCTGGTAGTGGCCTTGGGGTTTTTAGGTACTGCCTTTGTCAATGAATTGAGTGTCGCCGCCAAATCGGTGGCCTCAGAGTGACGTAGTGCAATAATCTCGATATCCAGATCATTGGCCTGATC
>JBEVXT010000064.1:4193-11942 GCA_040505955.1 Sedimenticola sp.
CCTTTGTCAATGAATTGAGTGTCGCCGCCAAATCGGTGGCCTCAGAGTGACGTAGTGCAATAATCTCGATATCCAGATCATTGGCCTGATCGATCCGCTGGATGATATCAACAATTCGGTTGACGTTTGCAGCACTGTCCACCACCACCAGTGTGTTGCTGTCGGGGTGGGCTGCAAGATGGGCATGTTGAGGCAACAGTGGGCGCAGAATAGGCACCAGCCGTGCTGCATCCGCATGACGCACCTGAACCACGCGGGTGACGATTTTATCCCCCTTGCCTGTCTGTACAGCATTGACGGTGGGTACGGTGTCTTTAGTTGCAATCGCCTGGGGTATGATCTTGATTGCACCGTTATTACTTGGGACAACCGAATAGCCGTGCACTTTCAGTACCGAGATAAAAATCTCGTAGATGCTGTCAGGAGCAATCGGCGCCGCCGATACCACCGTCACTTTACCCTTGACTCTGGGGTCGATAATAAACGTTTTCCCCGTGATTTCTGAAACCGTGGAGATGAAGGCGCGAATGTCTGCATTGTTCAGGTTGAGTGTCATCGTCTGTGACTCCATCTGCTCCTCTGAAACAGCCGATAGGGGGCAAAGCAGGAGAGATAACAACATGATTATAATTAGTTTTTTTAACATGAAAGCTGTTGTAGTCCTTTTATGAGCCTTGGTGATCCTGGGGAGGAAACTTTCCACTATTTACCAAAGGGTTGTCAATTTAGTTGAGTCTTAGCCTGCAGGTTGCCTACATTAGTTTTGATTTGCCAACCCTTCGTGCCCGGATTTTGGTTGATGGGGGCGGCCGCATAGCCCGAAGTACATTATTACCAGCTGTGCTATTGGCGGCGCCAGGCGAGCTGGGTTTTTTCAGAGGAAGAGACTCATACCGCCCATTACGTTCAAGTGTCACCCGGTTCGACTCAACACTCTGCAGGATTGCATTACCGGGTAGTTCGGCACCGATCCGGTAGATTTTATGATTGCCACCCTTCTCAGAGATAATGGCCCAGCCGTCACCTGTTTTCATGTCCGAGAACACACCCAGCAACTCGAGTTTAAGTCGGGTTTTCGGTGCGATAACCGCCTTTTTCTTTGGCGCCGGCAGATTACCCGGCGTTTTGCCAAAAAGGTGCCACTGTGCGATTTGACCGTACTCAATACTTGTTCCAGCGCCACTCTTTCCTGGTGATGGATTTATGCCGGGGATCGGGGTGCTTGTCGTGGAAGGGCTCCGGTTGATAATCATCGTGGTGACGTTATAACAGGCAAACACCAGTGTACCTGCTGCACAGAGTAGGGCTATTGATTGAAGATACCTGATGTTGGAGTAACCGCTAGACACTGACCGTTCCTGGAGAAAAATATGGCTTACCTTAGCCTTTTCGAGTCGCTAATCATACTACCGAAGTGTGATGATGATAAGTGGGTGTTGATAATTTACCTTGCCAGCCTGCCTGATATAGGATCTCTTCGCATTATGTTTTATGATGAGCGTATCGAGTATTATAGGGGCTCCTCCCTGAGAGAGCTACCTTCACTGACTTTTGTAATTGAGTTAAGGTATTAGTGTTACCGCGATCCCGGCGCAGGTCTGGATCCGTAAGGTTTATGTACTAGCGTGATTGTTTGAGTGCGGTGCGAATACCAAGGCTCCCTTGGTATATCGGCCGCAGAGAAATATAAAGGAGTCTATTTTGCGCAGTGGAAGGACAGTCCCTCAGGTTTCTGGTATAGGTTATAGCAAGGGTTTCACCCTGATCGAGATTATGGTGGTGGTGGTGATTCTCAGTATTCTTGCCGCCATGGTGGTACCAAAAATCATGAGTCGGCCCGATGAGGCGCGCACCGCCAGGGTTCAGCAGGATATCCGTGCTCTGGGGGCGGCACTGAATCTTTTTCGGCTGGATAACTTCAACTACCCCACTACCGAGCAGGGGCTAGAGTCCCTGATGGTGAAACCGAGTGGTCTGTCGTCCGGTGCCCAATGGAATGAGGGGGGCTATATCGAGCGTATTCCAAAGGATCCCTGGGGTGCCCCCTACCGTTACCTGCAGCCAGGTTCCCATGGTGAATATGATATCTACTCCTTGGGGGCGGACGGCGTCGCCGGTGGTGCAGGATTTAGTGCGGATACCGGCAACTGGAATTTGGACTGATTTTATTGTTCATGACTATTCTGCTTTTTCGCTAGAGAGCAATAAAGCTCAGGCTTTTTCTCCGATGGAGAATGTGTTCTACGGATGCCTGACCATGTTTCAAAAAACCGACTGTCCGGGTTACTCAGTGAGAGAAGCACCTCGACCATGATCAACAGGCAAAATGGATTTACCCTGATTGAGCTTCTGATTGTCGTCTTTCTTATAGGCGTGATCAGCAGCGTTGCTGTGCTCTCCATCGGTAATGTGGATGGTGGTCGCAGGCTTGAGGTGGAGGCGCAGCGCGTTGGCCACTTATTCTCTTTGGCAACTCAGGAGGCGATCCTTCAGGGTCGCCCGGTGGGGGTCATACTTGATAGTAAGGGGTATGGTTTTCTGATAGCAGGGCAGGAAGAGTGGGGTGCACTGGAGGGTGAAGCACTCCTTTCAGATCGGAAACTACCTAATGACTGGAAACTGGAACTGTCTAGTGGTGGCTATAACAGAGCCACGCCATCCGCAGACGGAGAGGATGAGAAGTTGGTGCCGCAAATTATCTTTTACCCCTCAGGCCAAATCACACCATTTGAACTGTTGATTCGTGATTCGGCCGGAGAGGTGGACTTCCGCTTGAAAGGTCTTGCTACCGGACAGATAAAACTTCACCGGGGAGGAGAGAGCCTGTGAGCCGCCACCACCAGGGATTTACCCTCCTTGAAGTGCTTGTGGCCCTGGCTGTGCTGGTGATTGCCATGACCGCCCTGATCAAGGCGGCGGGGGATAATGCAGCCAATCACACCTACCTGGAAGAGCGCACCTTTGCCACCTGGGTAGCGGCCAACCGCCTCAATTCCGCCCGTCTGGGTGATGAGAAGATTGTCCCTGGCTCATACCAGGGAACCGACCCGATGGCAGGGCGCGAGTGGCAGTGGCGACTGCAGATAAGTACCACCTCCGATCCACAGGTGGCACGGGCCGATGTTGAGGTTACCCCTGGCGAAAAAACAGAGAGGGTTTTGGCTCGATTAAGCGGCTATCTTGAGATGGGGGAATGATCAAGCGGCTGACAATGGGGGGATTTACCCTCATGGAACTCCTGGTGGCCATCTCCATATTCACCATTATGTCCATGATGGCCTACGGCGGCCTGCATACACTGCTCACCAGCCGCGATCACACCGACAGGGCGGCAGAGCAGTTTGCCATGCTGCAGAGCACCTTTCTTTTTTTGCAGCAGGATCTGGCCCAGGCGGTCGATAGGGGAACCCGAGACGAATTCGGTGACAACCAGCCCGCCTTTAGCGGTGGCAACGGTGATGAACTGCTCACCTTCGTTCATGCAGGAACCATGGGGGTAGATCGTGCGCATATGCAGCTGCAGTTGGTAGCCTATCGTCTTGATGGAGAGCGGTTGCAACGATTGAGCTGGCCGGTGCTGGATAGAATGCAGGGGAGTGAGCCCGAAGTGCTAGATCTGACCGATGGTGTGTCAGGGCTTGAGCTGCGTTTCTCTCATGATGAGTGGCAGGGTACCTGGCCCCCCTATGGCAGCGGTAAGGATCAGCCCGCCCTGCCAGGGGCGGTAGAGGTGGCGCTGATGACTGAGCGCTGGGGTGAGATCCGCCGTATCTTTCTGGTGACGCCATGATTGGATGCGCAGCCAGTCTGGTGCCGGGTAGGGAAAAAGGGGTGGCCCTGTTGACGGTACTACTGGTGGTCGCCATCGCCACCATCACTGCAGTGGCTATGGTCACACGACAACAGGTGGATATCCGCAAAACAGAAAACCTGCTGCGCCTGGAACAGGCGTGGCAGTTTGCATACGGTATCGACAGCTGGGCTGTCGGCCGACTGGCCGAAGACAGAAAAAAGAATGATACCGACAGCAGCGAAGATATCTGGAACAACCCCATCGCGCCAACCGATGTGGAGGGGGGTGAACTCAGTGCATCTATCAAAGATCTGCAGGGGCGATTCAACCTCAATAACCTTCTTAAAGAGGGCAAGCCCAGCGAGGGGGATCTGGCCCGTTTTCGCCGTCTGCTCAAACAGCTGGGACAGTCGCCGGAGTTGGCCGAAGCGCTGCTCGACTGGATCGACCCCGACCTGAATGTGCGCTACCCCAACGGTGCCGAAGAGAGCGTCTATCTCAACCGGCAGCCCCCTTACCGAACAGCCAACCGCCCCTTGTCTGATGTTAGCGAACTGCTGCTGATCGAAGGATTCAGTGCCGAGGTCTACACTGCACTCCAGCCCCATGTAGCAGCGCTGCCTGACTACACACCAATTAATCTAAACAGTGCCGGTGCAGAGGTGCTGATGAGTCTGGCGGAAGCCCTCTCCAGGGACGATATTGCGGCCCTGATTGATGAGCGGAATGAATCACCGTTTACCGATATAGCGCTCTTTCTTGAACATTCGGCTTTTGCAGGCAGAGAGATCACTGCAAACGGTCTGGGCTTGGCCAGTAACTACTTCCTGGTCAATGGTAATGTACATATCGGACGAATAGAGCTAGGGTGTCTCACCACCATTCATCGCCCCAATGAGGGTGATCTGCAGATCATCAAGCGGAAGCGAAAAGGAGTTTTTGATGAGTGACATTTTGCTGGTTCGGGCCAGCACAGAACAGCAAGGCCAGTTCACCTGGTTGGCTGTAGACAAAAGAGGAAACCCGACCGCCGAGGTAAACTCAGGCTCAGCGGCACAACTGAAACTGCAGGCTAAACGCCGCCGGTTGCTGTTGTTGTTGCCGGGTAGTGATCTGTTGCTGACTACGGTCTCTATCCCCGGCACGGGGCGTGTGCCTGTGTCAGCCGTTGCCTTCGCCCTGGAAGAGCAGCTGGCCGATGATGTTGAGTCACTCTATTTTACCTCCGGCAGCCGACAGAACAGTGGAGAGATTCCTGTTGCCGCTATCCAAAAATCACGACTCGACCACTGGCTGGAAGTGCTGAAACAGGCGGGTATCGAGCCGATGGAGTGCATCCCGGAGACGACACTCCTGCCGTGGCGGGAGGGAGAGTGGTCACTGCTTGAAGAGGGTGGGCGGGTCACCCTGAGATATGGCCGCTACCTGGGAATGCAGATTGAGACCTCATCCATTCAGCCGCTACTGGCAAAGCTGCTGGATGAGAGGGCGGGAGAGGCGTCCCCTGTCGTCCGCTTCTGGTCCGATCTCGCACCCTCCCAACTTCCCGAGTTACTGGAGGTACTAGGTTGCCGTGTCGAGCAGGCAACAGCCCTCACCGATGGGCTGCGGCTTCTCGCTACAGAGGTGAGTAAACGCCCGCAAATGGATCTTCTTCAGGGGATCCGGAACCGGAACGAGGCAACCGGCTCTTCGAGTGGCTGGTTGACCGCCGCCGCCATGCTGCTGCTGGCTCTTCTGGTTCACATTGGTGGTAACGGCTACCACTATTGGCAGCTCAAAAAGGAGCAGTCCACCGTTACCAGCCAGATCACGCAGCTCTTCAAAAAAAATTTCCCCGAAATCACCCGGGTGGTCGATCCATTGGTTCAGGCAGAGCAGGCATTGGCCAAACGTCAGCTGCAAAGCGGACGTGGCAGAGACCGCCTGCTGAGTCTGCTTCACCAGGCCGGCAGTACCCTGAAACAGGATAAGAGCCTGCAGCTTAGTGGGTTGGAGTTCAGACAGGGAACAATGCAGATGCGGCTTCAGGGAAAGGGGGTCGGCAGTGTCGAAAGTTTCAAGCAGCGGCTGGAAAAGAGCGGCCGGCTTGAAGCGGAAGTGACCTCCGCCAACAAAAACAAAAATGGTGTGGAAGCGCGTGTGAAGATAAAGGTAGGGGCATCCTGATGGCGTGGTGGAGATCACTGGCGCCAAGAGAGCGCCTCTTTCTGGGGGTGGGAGCGTTCATTGTCATAATGCTGGGCCTCTACATAGGCATTGGACAGCCATTGGAGGCAAGTATTGCTCAGACAAAAAACCGCCTGCAGGTATCAATAACCGAACTGAAAAAGCTGAAGACGGTTGCTGCTGAATATAACGAGCTTGGCGGGAGCAAAAAGAAAATCAGCACACAGAAGGGAAGCTCTCTCCTCGCAGTTATAGATACGAGTAGCAAAAAGTTTGCCCTCAAAGAGTCGATCAAGCGGATCACCCCGGAAGGAAAGAGTAAAGTACGTGTTCAACTGCAGGAAGCCCGCTTCGATAAACTGATCGGCTGGCTTACCAACTTGGCGAAAAACCGCGGTATTCACGCCCAATCCATCACCCTGCGCAAATCAGACAAGCCTGGTCTTGTGAGTGTTAATGTGGAGCTGAAACAGGGTTGAATTTATGCGTTTCCCGGAGTAACTGCCTGGGAATGAGTACGGCGTCTGGTATTGCGCAGAATAATTACCAATTTTGTAACTATTCAGTTGCTTCCAAGTATAGTTTGGGGTCGGAGTCAATTGCGGCAAAAAACTGTAAATTTCCCTACCATCTTCAACGCAACGCTTCCGCTCCCAGCTCACGCTTCATCTGCCACTTTAACGTAATGACTATATTTCGATATAGAAATAGCATTATGCAAGTATAAGGGTCGCAAAATAATTAAACTATCCAATCTCGCTTACCTCCCGGCCCGTCTACTGCGTTGTAAAAAGGGCTGCATAGGCCTGCTATACGCCCCTTTTCATGTCTTGCCTATGAGAGGGATGTAGGTAGTAGAGTAACGCAGGAGCAGTCGCCTACAGGGATGTAGGTGAGAAGCGTGAGCAGGATGCGGGAAGCCTTACCGAGGATGCGGAAGCTGTGCCTACATGGATGTAGGTACTTAGCGTGAGCAGGATGCGGAAGCTGTGCCTACATGGATGTAGGTACTTAGCGTGAGCAGGATGCGGAAGCTGTGCAGGCGACCGATAGCCTGCACAATCCTTGGATAGTTTATATTTTCACAATCCTAATGTGATCTCAGTCGCAAATATATAATGCAATTTCTTCCTGCTGAGAACTGATTCACTCTATCGCTACCTGCCTGTCCAATGGGGGGGTACAACACCCCTCAATGTGCTTAAACTCAACCCCTGAAAATAATTAAAGAGCCACGTTGTTCGCTTTTTTATCTCGAATTATTTAAGCGCATAACTACTGAGCAACCAGGGGACGAGACAATGAATATCTGTAGATCGAAAAATATTCGCCACTCCATTTTATTGGCATTAACAATTGCCAGTGGAGGCGTTGGCGCTGCAGAAAGCACTGGCAATGAAGATTTCATGTCAAGAAAAACGAGTGACCTGCCGACGATTCAGCAGTATGCCGTTACCCAGGCCCGGCAACTGCAACAGCAGCAGTTACTGCCCAATGAGTGGCTGGAGCGCATCCGTCAAATGGTACTCGTTGGTGAGCCGGAAGAGACCAGCGAGGCATTAAAGCTCTTCTCACAAGATTATCCTGAGTATTCAGAGCAGGAAATAAATGAAATTATCCACTCAGTTGAATATAAGGACTAATGGCATGTTCACCAATAGATCAAAAATAGAACCGTTATCTTGTAGCAAGCGCTCATTAGGTCTTTTAGCCTGCTTGATGTTCACCTCCCTGCAAAGTGGCTCACTGCTCGCCGATACGGACAAACACCGCCTGGTGTGGACCCA
>JBEVXT010000065.1:0-10966 GCA_040505955.1 Sedimenticola sp.
ATGCCTTTGCTAATGACGGAGGGAAAAACTTCGACCAGGAAGCAGCTGACCTGGCATGGGAGAGAACACTCGCCTTTCTTGACAGTACCCTTAAGAGCGACTGATCAGTCTCTGTGTAGGATTGAGCCAAAAGATGGGATCACAGAGAGCACAGAGCGATAATGGAAGTTACCAGGGATAGAGGTTTATCCAAAACCTATCCTGATTACCCCTAAAACTCAGTCGGAAATAAACGCAAATATAGCTCTCCGCTGGTATATTGTCTGGGCATTGTTCCCTAATAACCAAGAGCATGTTGTGACGCTTTGCATTTGTAGGAGCGAACTTGTTCGCGATGGGCTCCGACCCCGGAGGAATAGATGTCATCTAATCAGAAAGTCTTGATGTAGGTGGCCAGTAGCAGCCGCTGAGGCGCCTCGATTCTTGGGAAACTGGACATGATGTGACCCCCTTTTTCTATCTTTTCGGCGATCTCTGTGATCGATGCTTCGGTATCGGCAAGCTTCAGGATCAGACCAAACTTTCCCTCCCCCCCTTTACCATGGCAGGACTGGCACCCATCTGTGTAGATCTCTGCGGGAGTGGACGTGAGCGCGGGATCATAGTCGCTTGGCCCCATGCAGCCGGTGAGTGCAATCGCTGTAATCGAGGCGGTAAGTAGCTTTTCTATCAAGTTCATTTAATAACCATGTCTATTTATGTAAACCAGCGCAGAGATTAGCTCTCTTTAACCATCATCACAAACCCTAAATTATCTGTAACTATTCAGCACGGTAATCCGGAACTCAGGCGTAGGAGCGAACTCCATGCCATTAACTTAGGTGGAAAATTCCCCGTACACTTCAGGCTCGTCATTCCCGCGTAGGCGGGAATCCAGGGGACAGCGCTCCGTAGCGCTGGATACCCGCCTGCGCGGGTATGACGGGAAAGAGGGACGTTCGACCACTGGGTTCCAACCTATGCAGGGATGACCATGGTATTAAGCTTAAGTTAATGACATTGGGAGTGAGCTTGTTTGCGAAGAGTACATTTCGTAGTCCATCGCGAACAAGTTCACTCCTACAACACCTCTGTTCTGGCATAACTGTGGTTTTCAGGGTTTGGGTACAGAGCCAGTTTAAGGACAAAAAGGCACAAAATGTGAGTTTATGTGTGCAAATGATTTTTTTAACTCAGAAACGGTGAATTTCAGGGGTGAGTTGAATAGTTACAATTATCTGTGCCTGTTCAGTTTAATACCAAGCAATCCAACCGGATTCATCCGTAGTGATATGAAATGGATCGCCTGTCCGCGAGGTCTTCTACTTTAGAGCAACCGTGAATCAGGACTATTCTTGAAGGAGGTAGGCAATGACGGTGAAAAATAAAAGAAAATTACTTCTTATGATAAGCGGCGTCGTACTGGCGCCACTGTTGATCACCTATTGCATGGCGGGAAATATAGGGGCATTCCAGGTTACGGGAGAGAGCGCTCTGATTCCCGTGGGCGAGATCTATTCAGGAGGGCCACCGAAGGATGGGATTCCCGCCATCGATCATCCCCGTTTTCATAGACCAGGGGAGGCTGCCGGGCCTGCAGATGATGCACGTGTACTTGGGCTGTCGTACAACGGTATTACCAAGGCCTACCCTATTACGATCTTGAACTGGCATGAGATCGTCAATGATCTCTTTGGCGATCAACAGGTGGCCGTCACCTATTGCCCGCTTTGCGGCAGTGGTGTCGCCTATCTTGCCACCTTTAATGGAAAGGGGCTCAGTTTTGGTGTCTCCGGTCTTCTCTACAACAGCGATGTGCTGCTCTACGACAGGCAGACCGAATCGCTCTGGTCACAGATGCTCTCCCAGTCGGTGACCGGCCCCATGAGCGGCGCTAAACTGAAGATGTTGCCATTGACCCACACCAGTTGGGCCGATTGGAAACAGCGTCACCCTGAAACGCTGGTATTGTCACGGCAGACCGGCTTCGACAAGGACTATGATAGGAACCCCTATGCGGGTTACGAAAATGAGGAGGGTATCTATTTCCCGGTAAAAAAAAGGAGCGGGCGATATCATCCCAAGGAGCAGGTGTTGGGTCTGGAGGTTGCGGGTCACTACAAAGCGTACCCGTTTGCTGAGTTGAGCAGAACAGAGGGTACGATCAGTGATGAATTCGCAGGCAAACGCTTCACCATTCAATATGACGGGCAACACCGGAGTGGACGGATCATCGACTCCTCAGGTGCTGAGGTTCCCATCATCACCTCATTCTGGTTTGCATGGTACGCTTTTCACCCGGATACTGAGGTATACACGGCGGGATTGAAAAAGGGGGAGTAACTATTCAGATCACCCCTGAAATCCGCCATTTCAGCGTTAAAAAATGATCATTTAGCCATGTAAACTCACATTTTTCGCCTTGAACTGACGAATTTCAGGGGCAATCTGAACAGTTACCAGCGATTTATTTGTGGTGCTGAATAATTACAAGGGGGAGTAGATGAAAACAATCGGCCTGCTCGGTGGCATGAGTTGGGAGTCCACTGCCGGCTACTATCGGTGGATTAATGAAGGGATCAAGGAGAGGCTCGGTGGTCTCCACTCCGGCAAGATCATCCTCAACAGCGTGGATTTCGCTGAGTTGGAAAAGCTGCAACACAGCGGGGAGTGGCAGCGTATAGGTGAGTTACTGGCGGATGCCGCCCACAGCATTGAGGCTGGCGGCGCCGATTTTCTGCTGATATGCACCAATACCATGCACAAGGTAGCGGATGAGGTGGCCGCAGCGATAGAGATCCCCCTGCTGCATATCGCCGATGCCACCGCTGGAAAGATCATCGCCGAGGGTGTTACCAAAGTGGGCCTGCTGGGTACCCGCTTCACTATGGAACAATCATTCTACTGCGGTCGCTTGAGTGAAAATCACGGCATCGAAGTGCTGGTTCCAGATCTGCTTCAGCGCCAGCAGGTGCATGACATCATCTACAATGAGCTCTGCCTGGGAGAAGTGAACCAGGGCTCACGTAAGACCTATCTGCACATTATTGATGACCTGGCCCAGCGCGGAGCGGAGGCGGTGATTCTCGGCTGCACCGAGATCGGTTTGCTGGTAAAACCCGACGACACTGCCGTGACATTGTTCGATACTACCGAGATACACGCCCGCAGCGCCGTTGAGATGGCGCTGACGTGAAATATAGCCGATGTCCTTACCCAGACAGACGAAAACGGGCCGGAAATGAACGCAAATAGACGTAAATAGAGCCCTTAGTTATACAGTCACCGTAACTATTCAGGTATCTGCTCTCCACCGATAGTCAGGAGGGTTAATGGCTATTCGAATGATGCGGTTCATCCCTCACTACATCCTACAATCCTTTCTCTGCCTATGTGTGCATGTAGGATGTGGTGAGCTTGCGAACCGCATCAATCACCTGACATAGTTACCAGTCACCATGGATTTAATTTGCGTTTATTCGCGTTTATTTCCGGCCAATATGCTGTAGAAAACAAGGAAACATCATGACCCAAACTCTGCTCGATTGCTCTCCACAAGTGCTGTGGAAGCACTTCTACAGCCTCACCCGTATCCCCCGGCCGTCACATCACGAAAGTGAGGTGCAGGCCTTCATGCAGGCGTTTGGTGAAAATCTTGAGCTGGAGACGCTGGTGGATGAGAGTGGCAATATCATTATCCGCAAGCCGGCGACGCCGGGAATGGAGGGGAGGCCGGGTGTCATTCTCCAGGGGCATCTGGATATGGTTCCCCAGGCCAACTCCGGCTCCCGGCACGATTTCACTAAAGACCCTATTGAGTTGCGTTTCGATGGCGACTGGCTGACGGCGGCGGAGACCACTCTGGGCGCCGATAACGGCATCGGTATTGCCGCCGCCATGGCGGTGCTGGAGTCGAAGGAGATAGCCCACGGGCCTGTAGAAGGACTCTTTACCAGCAATGAGGAGGATGGCATGGTCGGCGCCCGCAGCCTCGGGCCGGGGCTGTTACAGGGAGAGTTGCTGATCAATATGGATTCTGAAGATGAGGGGGAGTTGTTTATCGGCTGTGCAGGCGGCATCAATGCCGGCAGCCGCTTCACAGGTGTTGGTGAAGCCGTGGCAGGTGATGTCAGAGCTTTCAAGCTGAGTCTCACCGGACTCAAGGGCGGACACTCCGGTGTGGATATCCATCGTGGTCGCGGTAATGCCAACAAGCTGCTGTTTCGACTGTTGCGGCAGGGGATGCTTAACCATGGATTACGGCTCTGTTCGATTGATGGAGGCTCTCTGCGCAATGCGATCCCCCGGGAAGCATTCGCCTGGATTACCCTGCCGGTGGGGGAAGTGGACGGGTTCGTTCATCATCTTGATGTTCAACGGCAGACCATCCGTAGCGAACTGGCCCATGCAGACGCTGGTGCTGAAGTGACTCTGGAAGAGGTGGACACTCCCACCAACTGGCTTGGACAACCGTTGGAGGCGCGCCTCGTTAACGCCGTCTGCGCCGCTCCCCACGGCGTGGTGAGGATGAGCGACGATATGCACGGCCTGGTGGAGACCTCCACCAATCTTGCGATTGTCCGATCTCAGGAAGAGACCGTCGAAGTTCAGAGTTTGATCCGCAGTTCCGTCGACTCCGCCCGTGATGATCTTTGTGCCAATATGGATGCGCTGTTCTCCCTTGCCCGAGCAGAGACCCATTTTGGTGGGGCCTATCCGGGTTGGAAGCCGAATATGGAGTCACCCCTGCTGTCAGTCATGCGCCAGGCATACCGGGAACTCTTCGGCAGTGAGGCAAAAATCGGCGCCATCCATGCAGGGCTGGAGTGCGGTATTCTCGGAGGCAACTATCCCCGGCTTGATATGATCTCCTTTGGCCCCACTATTCGCTATCCCCACTCTCCGGATGAGCGGGTCGATATCCCATCAGTCAAGAAGTTCTGGGATCTACTGACCCTGGTGCTTGGAAAGTTGTAGTGGTACACCGCTATCTACATGCACTCACCTGTACCCATTAACGACCGTTGCAACCACTGGGGGAGTGTATTAGGGTGCACTCTTCGGGTTTTTATGGGTAGAGACTGATGAATGAGAGTAAAAAAGAGCGGGAGATTCTAATGGTCATGCGCAAGGTGCTGGCATCCATTATCAAGGACACCACGCCCCCTCCCGGTACCCGCCACGCACTCTCTGACGGCACCATACAGGAGGTACGTATGTGCCTTGGGCTGATCACTTCAAGGGAAAAAGAGTTGGCCGAAGCGGCCGGGGTGGCTGAGGCGCGTCCCTATTTTGTCGATGAGCGACCGAAAGCACCAGTCGTCCCCATCGACAGCATAGGCAAAGTCGAAAAGGAGTGAGGTTTGTTAGCGGTGTACAACGCTTTTGATAACCAACTCATGCTCAAAATAGACGGTAAAATCGTCATAAACCCAACGGCTTATGGGCGGATCTCCAACCCATGGCAACTCCTGTTTGGGCTCACCGTAACGTTTGCGAATCTGATCCATACGCTGACCACCGGTCGGGCGCGAGAGTCCCTCGGTGCTATTGACCGGATTCTCTGCAATTGCATCCAGCAGCAGAACATCAGCCACTGAGAGAGAAGGAAGCAGGGCAGCTGCCAGCAGCAGTGGTGCAAATAGCTTCATAATGACGTAACTCCTAATTCAGTGATCTCTATACTAGGAATATAGCACCCCGCACGGGATGCAGGAAGTGGTCAATTGATAACTGTGAAGTGGTACTTTCGCCTATGGTCAGGTAACTTCCAAATACAACCTTATTCCCAGTAAGATGGTTACAGAATTATAGTGCATAGCCAGTTAAGTCATTGGAGCCATGTCGGTTGACGCATTTTTAGAGCAGACGCTCTCCCTCGATCTGGAGGTTAACGAAACCGGCAAACTGTACGCCATTGGTGCCCAGTTTGGTGGACGGGAGTTTGTGAGGCAGGGGCGTTTCAACAAAGTCACCGCGCTTCAGGAGTTGGACCAGTTTGCCGAGCCAGCCAGCTATCTTCTCGGCCACAACATCATCCATCACGACCTGCCCCTGCTGCGTGCCCTGGCGCCGAATCTCAAGCTGTTTGACAAGCCGGTGGTGGATACGCTCTATCTATCGCCACTGGCCTTTCCAGAAAACCCTTATCACCGTCTGGTCAAGAACTATAAGCTGGTTCGCGACAGCCTCAACGATCCGTTGGCGGATGCACGTCTGGCGGTCACTGTTTTTCGTGATCAGTGGGAGAGCTTTGCCGGGCTCAACCAGCGTGAGCCCGATATCATGGCGGTCTACCGTTACTGTCTGGAGTCAGAGTCATTGGGCCGGGGTTTTAGTGACTTTCTGGATACCCTGGGGGTGGAGCGCGTGGGGGCCTCCCGCGCTCTTGAAATTCTCAAACAGCAGCTGGATGGGCAGGTCTGCACCAGCCGTTTCCTGAAAGTGATCTTTCAGCACCTGCCGGATCCGCAAAAGAAGATCGCCGTCGCTTATGCTGTTGCCTGGCTGCGGGTGGCGGGTGGCAACTCGGTGCTTCCGCCCTGGGTGCGGCAGCACTTTGCCGATGTGGCACCGATTCTGCGACAGCTGCGTGATACCCCCTGCAATCAGCCAGAGTGTCGCTACTGCAGGGAGAGCCACGATCCCGACGCCCAGCTGCAGCGCTACTTCGGCTTCTCCTCCTTTCGCAATGAACCCGCCGACGACGCCGGTAGGAGTCTGCAGCAGGCGATTGTTCACTGCGCCATGGGAGATCAACCGCTCTTTGCCATCCTCCCCACCGGTGGTGGTAAATCCCTCTGTTTCCAGCTGCCGGCCCTGGTTCGTTACCAGCGCCGGGGTGTTCTGACCATCATCATTTCACCGTTGCAGGCGCTGATGAAGGATCAGGTGGACAACCTGCGCAGCAAGACCGGCTCCCCCAATACTGCCGCCCTCTACGGCTTGCTGACGGCGCCGGAGCGGGGAGAGGTGCTCGACGGCATCCGTTTCGGCGATGTGGCGCTGCTCTATGTTTCGCCGGAGCAGCTGCGCAACCGCTCCTTCAAGGAGGCGATCAGCTACCGCGAGATCGGCTGCTGGGTGTTCGATGAGGCTCATTGTCTCTCCAAGTGGGGCCACGACTTCCGCCCGGACTACCTCTATGCCGGTCGCTTTATCAAAGAGTTTGCCCGGGAGCAGAACGCCCTGCTGCCGCCGGTGCAGTGCTTCACCGCCACCGCCAAGGAAGATGTGAAGGCGGAGATTATCGACTATTTCCGTCGTGAACTGGGCCAGGAGCTGACACTGTTCGAGGGCGGTGTGGAGCGCGACAACCTGCAGTTTGAGGTGCAGATGGTCAATCGTGCGGAGAAATCAGCGAGAGTACACACCCTGCTTTCAGAACGCCTCGATCCCGAGGGTGGCGGCAGTGCGGTGGTCTACTGCGCCACCCGCAAGCAAAGTGAGAAGTTGGCAGAGTATCTGCAGCATCAGGGGTGGGATGCCTCGGCCTTTCACGCCGGGTTGGAGGCGCCGCGAAAGCGCCATATCCAGGAGAACTTCATCGGCGGTGTCATCCGGGTGATCTGCGCCACCAACGCCTTCGGCATGGGGATCGACAAGGAGGATGTACGCCTGGTGATCCATGCCGAGATCCCCGGCTCCCTGGAGAACTACCTGCAGGAGGCGGGGCGTGCCGGCCGCGACCGGGAGGATGCCGACTGCGTGCTGCTCTACGACGAGAGTGATATCGAGACCCAGTTCAAAATGGGCAGCTTTTCGGAGCTGAGCCAGCGGGATATTGCCCAGATTCTGCGCGGTCTGCGCTCCACCAAGCCAAGTAGGGAAGGGGAGGTGGTGCTGACCAGCGGTGAACTGCTGCGCTCCGAACGGGTGGATGCCGGCTTTGACCAGGACGACCGCAACGCCACCACCAAGGTGGTCACTGCTGTGGCCTGGCTGGAGCGGGCCGGTTTTATCGAACGCAACCAGAACCGCACCCAGGTGTTTCAGGGGCGGCCCATGATCCGGGATCTGGACGAAGCGAAACAGCGCATGGCAAAGCTCAATCTGTCGGCGCGGCAGGAGCGGCGTTGGCTGGCAATCCTCTCGGCGCTGATCAACGCCGAGAGTGACGACGGATTCAGCGCCGATGAGCTGGCCCAGCACAGTGCATTCAGCCGCGATGAGAGTGAAGGTTCCAGCGACGGCCGGGAAGAGACTGAGAGTCAGCGGGTGCTGCGCACCCTCTACGCTATGGCGGAGGCGGGTCTGATCGAGAAGAGCCTGCTGTTGACCGCCTATATCCGCCATGGGGTGGCGCGGGCGTCTAAAACGGTGCTGGAGCAGGTCTGCGCGCTGGAGCGTGAAATGCTCGCCCTGCTGCCGGAGGAGGCCCCCGATGCCGACCAGGGTGAGTGGCAGAGTCTCTCCCTGCGCCGCCTCAATCAGCGCCTCTGTGATCTTGGGCATGAGAGCAACCCGGAGATTCTGCGCAATCTGCTCCAGGGGCTCTCCCACGACGGCCAGGGGTTGGCGGGGAAGCGCGGCAGTATCGATCTTCGCTACTCCGGGCGGGATCACTACCGGGTGAAACTGCAGCGCAGCTGGCAGGCCCTGGAGGAGACTGCCGAGCGCCGACGGGGAGTGGCCCAACTGGTGCTTAATACCATCATCGGCAAGATACCCGCCGACGCCGGGGCAAGTTCCGATCTGCTGGTGGAGTTCTCCGCCGAGGAGATTCTCGAAGCGATACGGGTTGATATGATCCTCGCCTCTCAGCTCACCGACCCGCTGGCGGCGGTTGATCGCGCCCTGATGTTTCTCCATGAACTGCGCGTCATCACTCTACAGAAGGGGCTGGCGGTGTTCCGCCAGGCGATGACCATCCGCATCCTGCCGGAGCGCAAGGGCGGGCGATATACCAAGGGAGACTACGAACCGCTCTCCCACCACTACGCAGAGCGCATCTTCCAGGTACATGTAATCAACGAATATGCGCGCAAGGGGCTGGAGAAGATCGGCCAGGCGCTAAACCTGGTGGCGGCCTACTTCGCCATGGATAAGGCAGAGTTCGTGGAGCGCTACTTCCCGGGACAGGAGGCGGTCATAGGCCGCGCCACTGGTCAGAACTCCTACCAACGCATCGTCGATGATCTGGAGAACCCGGTGCAGCAGGCCATAGTCGCCGCCGACCTTGAGAAAAACAGTCTCGTTCTCGCCGGTCCCGGCTCCGGCAAGACCCGGGTAGTGGTTCACCGCTGCGCCTATCTGCTGCGGGTGGAGCGGCAACGGCCAGACACCCTCCTGATGCTCTGTTTCAACCGTAGCGCCGCCAACAGCCTACGGCGACATCTCCATGAATTGGTCGGGGCAGATGCCTTTGGGGTGACGATCCAGACCTATCACGGCCTGGCACTGCGTCTCACCGGTCACTCACTGGTGGAACGTAGCAACCGGCCCGAGGGGGAGACCCTGGATTTCGATGCCATGCTGAAAGAGGCCACAGCGCTGCTGAAAGGAGAGAAGGCACTGCTGGGGCTAGAGCCGGATCAGGCCCGTGAACAGCTGTTGGCCGGTTATCGTCACATCCTGGTGGATGAGTATCAGGATGTTGACGCCGATCAGTACGAGCTGCTCTCCGCCATCTGCGGTAGAACGCTGGAGGATAGTGATCAGAAGACCAGCATCATGGCAGTGGGTGACGATGATCAGAACATCTATCAGTTTCGTGGCGCCAACATTGGCTTTATTCAGCGCTTTCAGGAAGATTATCAGGCCGGGCTTCACTACCTGGTAGACAACTACCGCTCCAGCAGCCATATCATCACCGCCGCCAATCAACTGATTGCCAACAACCGTGACCGGATGAAGAGGGAACATGCCATTCGCATCAACCCTCAGCGGGCCGACCTGGAACCCGGGGGGCGCTGGTCAAAACTCGATCCCCTCGGCCGTGGCCGGGTGCAACGCCTGGTGACGGGGGATCTCACACAGCAGGCCCTGGCGCTGATCACCGAACTGAAACGGCTGAAGCAGCTGCATGCCGGTATGAGATGGTCGGATTGCGCCGTCTTCGCCCGCAGATGGTCGGTGCTTGAACCGCTACGGGCGCTATGTGAGCAGGAGGGGATACCGGTAACCCTGGCGACCGACAGGGAGAAGAGCCCGCCGCTGTTCAGGGTGCGGGAGAACCGACGCTATCTCGACCTGCTGTCATCTATCTCAGAGCCGTTGCAGAGCGGTGACCAGTTACTGGAACGGCTGGAGACGTTGCCCGGCCTCTCACATGAGAGCCTCTGGTGGAAACGACTGCACACCATCGTGACGGCGTGGAAGGTGGAGACGGTAAACAGCGAACTACCGGTGCCACAGGCCATAGAGCACATCTGCGAATCCCTGATGGAGCAGCGCCGTGAGCCACCGCCCACCGAAGGCCTGTTTCTCAGCACCGTTCACTCGGCAAAAGGGATGGAGTTCGCCCACGTTTTCGTCCCGGCAGGAGGTTGGGTTGCTACCCGTCGCCATCAAGAGGAAGAGCGGCGACTCTACTACGTAGCCATGACCCGTGCCCGTGAGACCCTCTGCCTGTTTCAGATGCCGGGTGAAGAGAACCGCTTTGCCACTGAACTGGAGGGCGATTTTCTGCTGCAGAGAGAGGCAGTGATTGACCGGGAGATTCCCACAACCGCACTCGGCAGGCGCTACCAACTGTTGGGCATGGGCGATATGGATCTCGGCTTTGCCGGACGCAGGCACCAGGCAGACCCCATCCACCGTCGCCTTGCTGGACTACAGGTGGGGGATCAACTAAGGCCGATTGCTGAGGGTGATGGAATCCACCTGCTGCTGGGTGATGGGGTGGTGGCAAGGCTCTCGAAAAGTGCCTGTGAAGAGTGGCGTTCCCGGCTGAGAACGATTGAGACCCTCCGTGTCACCGCCATGGTTCAGCGCAACGCCCTGGATGGCGGGGAGTCGTTCCGTAGTAGTTGTAGGGTGGATACTT
>JBEVXT010000066.1:0-8870 GCA_040505955.1 Sedimenticola sp.
AAACGCGTATATTTGAAAAATCCCCCTATTTTGAAGCATCTGAGACATACTCTCGATGATTATCTACGCTCAGTACCCTGAAAACTTATCCCCGAAGGGTAATTTTAGAGTCATATTCGCGTTCATTTCCAGCTGAGTTTCAGGGGTAATTAGGAAAAAATAAGGAGATATCACATGAAAGGAAGACCCGTCACCGCCCTTATCCTGCTGTTCCTATCACTCTCTCATCCGGTGACCGCTGTAGCCGTCGATAAAATAAAGGTGCTGGCGCTGTTTCCGGGGAAAGCGATGGTGGAGGTTGATGGTAGCCGCCGTTTTTTGCGCCAGGGTGAGCCCTCTCCCGAGGGGGTTTTGCTGATCTCGGCAACACCTGAGGAGGCGCTGATTGAGGTCGATGGTCGACGTGAGCGTTATGGTTTAGGCTCACAGTTTGGCGGCAGCTTTGCCAAGCGCAAGGTGACTGAGGTGAAGATTGTGAGAGATAGCTCAGGCTCTTTTATCACCACCGGCAGCATCAATGGTCGACTCACCGAGATGATGGTGGATACCGGTGCCACCCTGGTCGCCATGAGCGAGACCGAAGCGAGACGGTTGGGTATCCAGTACCGGCTTCACGGCAAGAGAACGGCGGTACAGACCGCCTCCGGTACGGCAGCTGCCCACTATGTGACCCTGGACAAAGTCCAGGTCGGCGAGATTATTTTGCAGCAGGTGGAGGGCGTGGTGGTTGACGGCGGCAGCCCAAGGACGGTTCTGCTGGGTATGAGCTTCCTCAAGCGCCTGGAGATTGAAAACAGCAGCAACCTCTTGATGATACGCCAGAAGTTCTAACCCGGAGGTTTCATGAATTTGTGCCGGTATCGCGCGGTATACGGTAGGGGTCGGAGTCGATTGCGTTGAATATCTCAGGAAATACTCGCTATGTCAGCGCAATCGACTCCGACCCCGAGCAGGAAACCTATTATCGATAGAGTCCAACTGCGAAACTTGAGTTACAAATTAAGTACATTCCCTGGGAGAAAGCGGCGGTAGCGAACCACTGGTTTGAGCTTGCCATCTTTCTCCATTCGGTACTTTCGATAGACTCCCCGCCGTTTGCCGATGATCCTGCAGCCCTCTTTTCTCTTGCCGAACTGCAGGCAGATCTCTTCTGCTTTGTTAATCCGCCAATTTCCCTGTCGGTATGCCCACAAACGCTCCTGCCTGACCTCTCCGTTTTTTGTGTAGTAGGTGAAACTGGTTGTTCCTGTGTTGAGGTTGAAGGCTTCCACCGTATGACCGGAAAAGAGTGCTCTGCTCTCTGCGCCACTCAGGTAGGAAGGCCGGCTGTCACCCTCTCTGATCTGGCTGCAACCGCTGGTCAGGAGTGCTGCGAGAAGGAGTGTGCTGATGGATGTTGGGGAGATTGACATATGGCTGTTCTCTCTTCAGATGTTTCCTATTGAATGAAGATCAATAAAGTCGAGGATGTGGTTACTCATCCCGGCATTTGTGATGTTGGTCTCGAAGTTATGGCCCTCACCCGCCAGCAAGGTTAGTCTGGCGGAGTGGGAAATCTGTCGGTCGGTTTGGGCCTGGTGTATCGCCTGGTACCAGTTTTTCGCTCTTGTAAGACGGTTGCCCCCTTGCTGCCGGTCGATATCCGGTTTGCAATTGAGGGCGGCGTCACGCGCTATATCCTCCGAGCCAATGATCACCTGTATGGGGATGTTGAGGAAGCCGTCGAGGTCAGGCTTCAGGGGTGGCCAGATCCTGCTGCTTTTCAGACCTCTTGGAAAGTTCAGATCGGCATCTGGAAAAGTGTACCAGCCGGCCGCACAGAGGTTGAGGGTACTTACCCGTTGTGGGTAGATCAGGGCAAAACGGTGGGCGAATTGCGCTCCGCCGGAGTAGCCCACCAGGTGCAACGACGGCGAGTGGGCATCGGTAAGGCGCGCCACTTCATTGATCACCTTGTGCAGCATCAGATCCGCTCTGTGGTTGGTTTGCCGGCTGCTGAGTCTCTGGTATCCGCTAAAGTGCAGCCTATCGAAGAGCGGCGCAATCAGGGGCATGTGCAAGCGTTTGGCGATGTGGCGATAGTACTCGGCCTGCTGCTGTGCATTTCTTGAGATACCGTGGATACACACCAGAAAATCGGGGTTCGATTTGCACCCCGGTGGGAGATAGAGGTAGTAGTCCATTCTGTTGTCACATCCCACCTGCCTGTAGTTGATGAACTGCTTTGGTATAGGTTGCTGCTGAAGATTGAGAAAGCTGTTCATGCTGCTCTTCCTTGATTGAAAAAGGGTGCTGAAAAAAAGCTGCTGTTGAGTACAAAATCCGCAGCGCCTCTCTCAACAATTGATCCCTGCTCGAGATACCAGACCTGGTCGGCAAGACTGGCGAACTGGGCGTCATGTGTGACCAGAATCACGGTTCCCAGGTAGTCTCCGATGATGCGCTGAAACAGGTGGCGTGTTTTAGGGTCTGCATTCAGCTCCGGCTCATCCAGAAGCAGGATAGGGGGGCTGCCCACCAGTGCTCTGGCGAGCATCAGCCGCTGCTGTTCCCCCTGGGAGAGGTTGCCTCCGTTTTCAGTGAGTTGGGTATCGAGTCCTTTGGGGAGTGATGCCAGCCAGGAGCCGAGCTGGCAAAGCTCGATTACCCGCTGAAGCTCCGCCTCATCCGCCCTGGAATTGCGATAGAGCAGGTTGCGCCTGATAGAGCCGCGCAGCAGTGGTAGCCCCGGGGCTGCGATCGATACCTGTCGGCGCAGCTGCCTGAGGCCAAGTTTTGCCATTGGCCGTCCCGCTATGGTGATGCGTCCGCTGGAAGGGTCCAGCAGGCGGACAATGAGCTGAATCAGGCTGCTCTTGCCGGCGCCATTGGGGCCGGTAACGGCAAGCTTCTCACCCGCCGCCACAGTACCGCTGATTTCATTGAGGCGGTTGTGCAGCTTAACCTTCTCAAAGGTGATGACCGCACCCTTGCGGCGCAGTGGCCCGGACAGCCCTCCCCTTCCCTGCGGCTGCTCTTTGCGTTGTAGGAAAGCCTCAATCTTCTCATTTGAGACCCGTGCCGCATGCCAGTATTCGTTAATCCTTCCAAGACTCCTCAGGGAGGGTGCCAGCAGGATAAGAAGACCCATGATGGCGGCAAGCTGTGTCGTTTCGAGCCTTCCCTGATCAATCTCGTAGGAACCAAGATAGAGCAGTGACAGCATCACCAAGCCAATGGTGATCTCACTGACTCCACGTAATTGGCCAATCACGTCAGCGCGCCCAATCATGGCGTTTACCAGGGCGTCACTCTGCCGTTTAAGCCGTTGCTTTTCACGCTGCTGTTGTGCAAACACCTGAACAACAGAGAGTGTGGTGCTCTTCTCCGCAATATTGGAGATGAGGACGGATCGTCTGCTTCGCGCCTCTCGCGCCCGTAGGCGGAGTTTACCACCAAGGTACCAGGCGGCGGCAAAGCCCGCGGCGGTGGAGAGCGCGGTGGTGGCGGCAATTGCCGGGCTGATCGAAGCGAGCCAGAGCAGTGTGGTCACTGTGAATACGCCACTGACCAGCAAGCGGGCAATGCCAAGAGAGACCCATGTACGTACGGCATTAAGGTCCCCGGTGAAGCGCATCAGCAGGCTGCCACGGCTCAGCTTGCCTGCCTTGTCGGCGGGCATTCTGCATAGCTGATCAAACAGGCGAAGGCGGAGGGAGGCAATATGGTTCTGCCCCAGCCTCTCGGCAGCTGATCGTTCGTATGCACGTAACCAGGCGAGGGTGAGAAAACCCGCTGTTATCAACAGCAGCGCCGGTGGCTGAGCGGTTCCCGTAACGGCTGAACCAGCGGATGCGATCAGCTGCTCAAAAAGGGTGCGTATGCCGCTCATGACAGCGATTGCCGACGTCATCTGGCCGATGCCGACCGCCGTCAACAGCAGAATATGGCGCCGTTGATCAGTTGCCAATAGCAATAACATTACCGCTCTCCTGTTGTGCTCTCTTTTGTACGTCGGTGAGCTCTCTGAGCAGGGATCTAACCACCGCTTTACGTTGCAGATCACAGCGTTTCAGATAGGGTATGCCGCAGGCGGAGACCGCCTCCCGAGGAGTTAACGACGACTGTGTCATGATGCCGCCAATGGCCAGTACATCGAGGGGCAGTGATTGCAGATAATTTACCGCCGCCACTGCCGCTACCGAGTCGGATGAAGCAAACAGGCAGCCGTCAATCAGCCGGCGAAACTCCGGGCTCTCCAACAGCGCCCTGGTCTCCTGCTGTAGCAGGCCGTCGGCGATCTCCAGTACCAGCAGTTTGGTGTCGTTTGTCGTTGTTCGTGCGATCAGGTTTCTGCTGATCGACAGCAGTTGCTGCAGTTCCAGTCCTGCGGTGGATGCGTAACCCTCGTCGGTGAAGTCGAGCATCTCCGACGCACCGGCATCCACCACCTTCCAGATATCCGGCCCGGAACCGGTGCCGGTCAACTTAGCGGCACTCACCTTAATACCTAGACGGCAGGCTCCATGCACCAGGTCGGATACCATGGTTGTTTTGCCACTGTTCATCGAGGAACCAAAGACCGCGACAGTCAGCGGTCTGGGTTTGTTGCCACCGATCACGGGCAGAGCGTAATCGGCGAGATTGAGTATGTTTCCCTTGATGCCGGCAAGGAGACCCAGGGGCTTGATCTCTGTGGCGTCGCGGATGTTTCCATGCTTTGAAATCACCTTTGCGGCAATACCCCCGGCAGCGACCAGTTGACAGGGCCCCAGATGATCCGGCACCCCGGCTTCGTACTGATCACTGGCGTAGCGATTGCCATAGGCGAGCACCAGCTCGTCACTTTCATAGAGGTGAGCGCGACGTCCGTTGCGCAGTTCCAAGCGGGTCTGTCGTTTTATCTTTACCACCCGGGCGAGGATCAGGTCGCCGCTACGGGGTGAGCGATCCGTTACCAGTTGTCGGGCGTCACCAAGTTTGACGCGCCGGGTGACAAAGCTTGCCTTGGCCGCTGCCGCCCGCACGGATAGGTTGTTATTGTTCTCTGGGGTCATATTTTTGCTCCTGGCTGCCGGTTGGGGGAGTGGTTACCGCTTGCCTCTCAGCTTTCTCACGATTCGCATAATGTTGACGGGTGTTGCTTTTTCCGGCGGAAGCACAGCGACAAGCCGTTTCACCCTTCTCTTGCCGTTGTAGTGGTTGACGCTCTTCACAAGCCAGCCGGTTTTTTGGTCGAATTGATATTCCATTCTCTCTTTCAGTTTCGTCCACAGGTACCGGGAACAGGTGGTTGTGATGACTTTTGTCTTTTTTCCCATCACCCTCACCTTGCCATCTTCAAGTGGAGAGCAGGACCATGAGCGCTTCAGCGTCTTGCCATCGGACTTGTTTCTTGTCACCGTGAAGCTTGAGTATTTAGTCTGGTCGGGTTGGAGCAGGCTGTCCGGATCGCCGTCACTGATAAACTGCCGGTAACTTGAAGTGAGGCTGCTGTATTCAAGAGGGGGGATGGTAAAGTTGAGATCACGTTTGTAGCGGCGCTTGCGCATATCCTCTATCACGTACCAACTACTTCCCTTCTCCAGCAGCTTTTCTACCTGACCGGTGGAGTAGATAAAGACCGTGTCAACCGGGTATTGTGTTTGACTGAGTTCGTGGCGGGCCGCGCCTGCCGCCTGGGGTAGAGCCCAGCAGAGTGCTGCGGTCGCCAGTAAAAGCGTATTTTTGTCGGCTTTCATCCGTTTATCCCTTAATAAGATCAAGCCAGTGGGTCAACTGACTGTAAGGCAATATATTCATCTAACAACCTTAATTAAACCTGAATGGTGGCTGGTCACTCCCTGCGCTATTCGCTTCTGTGTAGTGAAGGCCGAGTCACCGGGTGTTATTTGGTGTCTTATGGGGAATAACGCACGAGGGGGGGATTTTCTTCCATGACAGGAAAAAACGATGGGAAAAGAACTTGGAAATTATTGAGCAGTTATCAAACATTAGCATATCCTTATATGCATTCAATACTATAATATTCAGGGTATTCACGGAGAGCACAAGATGAACGGCGGCGCTGAAAGCCATCGGCGGTTGATTCTGAATCTGCAGCAAGCCCTCTCACGCAGCGGTGGCGAGGTGGTGTTGATTGAGACTCACATCTCCAGCGTTCTTTTGCAGGGTGATTACGCTTATAAGATAAAAAAACCGCTCAATCTTGGTTTTCTCGACTTCTCGACTCTAGAGCATCGCCGTCATTTCTGCCAAGAGGAGGTGCGACTCAACCGTCGCCTGGCCCCCGCTACCTACCTCGGCGTTGTAGCCATCACCGGCACCGCTGCGGCACCGCTGCTGGGGGGAAAAGGTGAAGCGATTGAGTATGTCGTTAAAATGCGGCGTTTCCCGGACGGTGGGCTGCTGTCGCAACATGCCGACACCCTTAGCGGTGAAATCGCAGAGACCATCGCAGTGCACCTGGAGCGTTTCCACAGCGGCATCGGTATAGCAGGCGCTGGGGTTGCTTACGGTGAACCGGGGCTGCTGATTCAACCCATGCGTGAGAACTTTGAGCTGGTTGATCAGTTGCCTGCTGATGGTGCTGTTCTCGAAAGGTCGGCCAGGTTGGCGCGCTGGACTGAAGCAAGCTGCCAGCGGCTTAACAACAGCTTGCTCAAACGCAAGGAAGAGGGTTTTATTCGCGAGTGTCACGGTGATCTGCATCTGGGCAATATGACGCTGGTTGACGGTGAAGTGCTGATCTTTGACGGTATCGAATTCAGTCCGCAGTTGCGCTGGATAGATACCATGAGCGAGATCGCCTTCCTCACCATGGATCTGGAGGAGCGGGGGCGTGCTGATCTCAGTGGCCGACTGCTCAACCACTATCTGGAGCTGACCGGGGATTACGCCGGACTTGTAGTGCTGCGCTTTTACCAGGTCTACCGTGCCATGGTGCGGGCCAAGGTATCGGCGATACGTCTCGGCCAGGAGGGGGTGAAGGAGAGTGAGCGGCGGCAGGTGATGGTGGATTTCAATACCTACCTTGGCCTAGCTGAGGGCTACACTCGATCGGCTGCGTCGGCGCTGGTGATCACCCATGGTCTCTCCGGTTCCGGCAAAAGCACCCAGGCGACCCACTGTATTGAGTCGCTGCCCGCCATCCGCCTGCGCTCGGATGTGGAGCGCAAGCGGATGGCGGGACTGGCGCCCACACAGAAGAGCAGCTCCCCACTGACCGACGGCATCTATACCGTCGACTTTTCGAAGCGTGTCTACCAGCGGCTGCTTGAGTTGGCAGAGTGGGTTATGAAAGCCGGCTTTATTGCCATTGTCGATGCCACCTTTCTCTCCCGGGAACAGCGGCGGCCGTTTCAGCAACTGGCTGAATCACGGGGTGTGCCCTACGCCATTCTCGACTGCCAACTCCCGGAGAGCATACTGAGGGAGCGAATAGAGAAGCGCCGACAGGAGGGTGTTGATCCCTCAGAAGCTGATCTTCAGGTGCTGGAGCGGCAGATCGCCGACGAGGAGCCGCTTACCAACGAGGAGCTGGTTTTCGCCCTGCCTCTGGGAGCGGGCCCCCTCGATCCCATCGCCCTCAAGAACGCTCTTACCACAAATACAAATCCATGCTCTGAGAACATAGTTTTGAGTGCACCCTATAAGGGCGCATAAAGAAACCCACCTAACTCCAATCAGGGCCTCTTCGTAGCCTGGGCTGAGTGGAGCGAAACCCGGGGGGGATAGCGCATAACTACCCGGGTTTCGCTTCGCTCAGCCTAGGCTACAGCGTCTATTAACTTAACGACAATGACCTACACAGTGTGTTGCTAAGCAGTACCAAAACTACAATAGCTCCGTGTCCTCATGGCGGTATGCAGGAGCGCAACAGCAGAGCATTATCAATGGCCCATCGCCACTGTTGCTAATGCGGTGGACAGTCTCTGGTGGTATCAATACACTCTCCCCCGGTGCCACCGGAAACCGTTCATCTCCCAACTGCATCTCCCCTGTTCCTGAAGTGATGTGGTAGATCTCCTCACTCCGGTGGTGGCGGTGCAATAGCGTGGTTACTCCCGCTGGAACCCGAGCTTCCGCAAGGCTCTGATTGACTACACTGTGATGGTCAGGATGCAGAAGTTCACGGATCTCCGAGCCGTCTTTAGTGAGATAGGCCGGTCTCTCCTTAATCTGAGTTTTCATTCTGTAGGTACCCGTTTTGCCGCTTCCAGAATCACCTCAGGCCCTGCCCCTCTGCAGTGTGCGTTCTCACTGATATGGCGCCGCCAGGCGCGGGCTCCCGGTTGGCCGTTGAACAGCCCGAGGATATGGCGGGTGATCTTGCTTATCTGAATGCCAGCGGCAAACTCTCGCTCCACAAACGGCATCAGCTGCTCAATCAGCTGGTGGCGGCTGGGCAGGGGGTGGTCATCTCCATAGAGTCGCCGGTCTGCCTCCAGCAGAATCCAGGGGTTGTGGTAGGCCTCCCGGCCGATCATCACACCATCAACACGCTCCAGGTACCTCTCGGCCCCATCCAAGGTCAGGATGCCGCCGTTGATAATAATCTCAAGGGATGGAAAGTCATCTTTTAGACGGTAAACCGTCTCATAACTTAGTGGTGGGATCTCACGGTTCTCCTTAGGACTCAGTCCCTGCAGCCAAGCTTTGCGGGCGTGGACGATAAAGGTGCTGCAGCCTGCATCGGCAACAGCGCCAACAAAATCGCACAACGCATCATAGCTGTCGTGCTCATCCACACCAATACGGTGCTTAACTGTGATATCGATAGAGACGGCATCCCCCATCGCCTTGACACAGTCGGCCACCACCTGCGGTGTCATCATCAAGCAGGCACCAAAACGCCCTGACTGCACCCTGTCTGAAGGGCAGCCGACATT
>JBEVXT010000067.1:0-3658 GCA_040505955.1 Sedimenticola sp.
GTGGTGTTAGCAATCCAGATCCGATGGGCAATCCAGTGTGGGATTGGTTGGTTCGAACGAAGCAAAGTGCATATGCTGCTAACGAGCTGCTAAAGGGCCCTTCGTCAACACAAGCGGGGCCGAGCTGGTGTTTCGATAGGTTCGGACAATCTGAAACAATGTTGCCAGATGGGCGACGCATATTTGTCGCCGGTGAGCACGAAGATCACTATGATCCTGACTTCTATATCTACAATGATGTCGTGGTGGAACATCCAGGAGGTGCCATTTCGATTTATGGTTACCCACTGGATTGCTTTCCACCCACGGACTTTCACACGGCAACGCTAGTCGACTCCAAAATTATTGTCATTGGTAACCTGGGATATCCAGAAAGTCGGAAAAAAAAGACATCGGATGTGTACATTTTGGATGTCGAATCACTTGTTTTCCGACATGTACAAACATCGGGTGAGCAACCCGGTTGGATTCATGAGCACAAAGCTAGTCTCTCCGAGCATGGCACTAAGGTGCTTATAACCGGTGGTAAACTTGATCTTGGTGAGGGTCGTTATCTCATAGAGAATATTGACGATTGGCAGCTTGACTTGCGTACATGGAACTGGAAGTGCGTAAAACGTCGAAACTGGCAGCGCTGGGAAATTGCGCGAGCAGATAAGAGCGGAAATCGAATATGGGAGATCAGGCAGGCATTATGGAACTCTAACGTAGGTTGGGAATCCGACTACGAAGCGTCAATAGTAAAACTTCGTGATGATTTGGGAGCAGAGCCGGACGTAAAGTCAGTAGAGGCTCTGTATAGCCCAGAGGTTTCCCACGACCCCCTCCCTGAAATTGAAGAAGAATACGGGTCTTATCGAATCAAGGTTGATGGTGTAACGGTACGGTATGTCGAAGAAACTTTCACCATTCAAGTAACCGTAGAAGGGGATTTGCCGGAATTAACGATCAGGCACCTTGTTGAAGATGTACGAAAAAAGCTAGCCAAACTGGAAAACACCGAATGCTATGCAGAAATAATCGCCTGACAATCCGCACCACTAGGAAAAAATCATTCGCTGCCGCTCCTAATTTTACCTGTGAGCGCTGCCGTTATAAGACTGAAAATCAGAAGGGGCCAAACTCAAATTAATCACTAGTTTACCGACAGCCAATTTTCATTGACCCGCAGCAATTGACCCTCCAGATCCTGTCGGTCGGTGGTGAGGTAGATCTGCCCTTCGGTGACGGTAAGTGACCAGTTGATGCTTCTTTGCAGGTCATTCACGGCCTGGTGCAACAGCTCTTCCGGTAGTTCAATCAGCGTCAATCGCTCCAGCCCCTGGAGTTGTTGCTGGTGCATCTGCTGCCAGCGGTCAGCGTGTTTCCCATAGAGGAAAATTGTCACTTTCAATGCTTTCTTGCATGCAGTGGTGATACGTTCCGGTGTGGGTAGTCCCACCTCAATCCAGTGCGCAATCCTGTCGTTCTCATCTTTCAGCCAGATATCCGGTGCATCGCCGTCGCAGATGCCCTTGGTAAATAGCAGCCCCTCTTGGTAACAGAGGGCGTAGGCCAATAGTCGCGCCACCAGCCGTTCGGGTGTCTCTGATGGGTGCCTCGCCAGGGTCTGTTGTAGGTCGCAGTAGACTCCACGGTCGATGTCCGACAAGGTGATTGCCGCTTTATGGATTGTGCTGCCCAGAGCCATGGATTCAGCCGTTTACAGACTGGAAAAAATTACCGATGGCGGTGGAGAGCCTGGTCGAGCGCTGGGGATTGCGTATCGCTTGCAGCAGAGGGTCGCGCATGTGCGGGAGAAACAGCAGATCAACAAGGGAGTGGCTAAAGGCCTCCTGGCCGCTGTCATTCTCTGCCAGACGCTCCAGGTAGGGGTTGGTAACCTCCTGGTTCTTTAACGCCTCCCAAGCACGGCCACTGACAGCGGCGAGGATCTCTATATTGGCTGAGCAGGGGTGTTTTAGAACGGATTTTATCAACTGGTCGCGCAGTGCAGGATCAGCGGCTTTCGATATGCCGCGAACGGTGGCGGTTAACAGCGCCGGGTCAGGTGTTTCACTTGCCAACTCATCGTCGGTTCTGGCGATCAGCGACTGGGCGAGGGGGCTGGGTATCGACTCGCTCTCCAGACAGTGGCAGAGTGCTTCCAGAGGCTGTAGTGGTGCCTCGCTGATAGCCCGGTTGAGTAGTTTGATGTTATCCCCATCAGTAAAGTGGACAGCGATATCGGCGATACCCTGATAGCCGACAAAGGCCCACTGCTCCCAGCCTAGATCACCGGCAAAATACTCCTGGGCATGACAATAGAAGTCGGAGGGCGGATTTTTCAACAAACGGGAGACCTGGGCGTGGAACAGTGCCATTCGTTCCTCCCTCGGCTTGAAGGTGTAGGGATTGTCCTTAAGCACTTCATCCATTGATTGCTGCTGTTCGTCATCCTGTTGCAGCTTCTCCCCCAGCCTCTCCCTCAACTGGTGCATAAAGTCATCCCGTGTTGCTTGCAGTAGTTTGCCCTGCTCATCGAGGGGGAAGCGCAGAAACCAGATAAACGGCTCTATTCCGATCTGCTCTCGGCGGCAGGCCAGGGCGAACCAGGCTTGTCGCTGGAGTGGAAAGGGGTAGGGCTCTTCGGTTTTCTCAAAACGGAGGAAACTGTCCCGACCGAGATGGCTGATGCGCCGGCCCATATCGAAAGGGAAGAGCACAACGCCGGTGCTTTCAAGAAATTCGGTGATGGTGCTGACGCTGCTCATTATTTAATCCAGTCGATCATGTGGTGTTCCAGGGCGTCTGCCTCCAGCTCGCTGATGACGCGACCGCCGATGGAGTTGCCGGAGAGGATGACGCTCTCGCGGTTGCCGGAGACCAGGGGGTGCCACTCGGGCAGGGTCTTACCCTCTGCCAGCAGGCGGTAAGCACAACTCTCCGGCAGCCAGTAAGGATCATCAAGTACCGCCAGTGTAACGCTGACGCAGTCGGGTACGTTGATGGAACGGTTGGCGTAGTCCGTACAACTGCAGCTCTGCTGGTTGAGGTAGCGGCAGCAGACATTGGTGAAGTGGATCTCCCGGGTCTCCTCATCTTCAAATCGGTGCAGACAGCACTTGGCGCAGCCGTCACAGAGTTGCTCCCACTCGTCACTATTGAGCTGGTTGAGCTCTTTTCTTTTCCAGAAGGGTGCGTCCGCTGTGGTCATGGTGGGTTATTGTACCGGCTGGTCGGTCTTTATAAAGAGATTTAGTGAAGGCCTGATTTTGCCAGCATGCACCGGAATATTGAAAAGTAACGGAGAGCCTACCTGATGGTAGTCTCATTTTTACCACACTGGTGCGAAACAGTGACATGGCTTCAGAAAATAGAGGTTAACCTCAGGATTGGGCGCTAACTCACTGTAGATTGGAAGGTTTTCTATTCACAGCCTTCCAAAGCGACGACTACTGATATGGCAGCGGGTTGCAGTGGACGCTTGCAAGTTGTTGATTTATTCCATAACTAATTGAATTAATTATAAAATAACTATCGTATAAAAAATAGACGATCTGATTCGAGTGCTTGTTTTACGGGGGTGAAATCAGTTTCCCCATAGTTTTCCACAGCGTTATCCACAGAAATTGTGGAAAGTATCGGGTAGTTAGTAGAAATTCCTGCGATTTATCTG
>JBEVXT010000068.1:0-23499 GCA_040505955.1 Sedimenticola sp.
TCGGCCCGAGCTTGATGGAGTCTTGCCAGGTAGTGCACGAAACGCCGCGAGAGATCGCTTACCTCGCCTGTCGAGATCCGGATGCCCTCCTGACCAATTTACCTGATAAAGATACCCAGGCTTATGGCAAACAACTACTCACTGCACTCAAGAGTATGTTCAAGGTCATTCATACACGACCAGAGCAGATGTCAGAAGCTGATTTTCAGGCGGTACTTGAAAAGACCAAAAAACGTATCTTGCATGTTTCTACCAATAATGTTCCAAGCAATATTAATGAAGAGGGTAAGGAGGAGAATAATGAAGCGCAAAATATGGCAAATCGTTTTTGCAAGAATGGCGAGGCCTACTTCCGTTTCATTACTACCCCAGGAATGGATTCAACAAATAAAGCTTCCGCTCCCAGCTCACGCCCCTTACCTACAATCCCTGTAGGCAATGTTGCAGAACAGGCTATACGTTTCATTGTCATTGACCGCTTAGTAACCCAGGGCACCAGAAGCAAGAGAGACCGTGAAGCAAATGAGCGGCTATGGACCGTCATTGGTACCTGTGCACTTCAAGGACGCTCCGCGTACAACTTCATCCTCCAGGCAGTCCATGCCTATTTTTATGATGAACCTGCACCATCATTGCTGCCCGGTTTTACGTGACGATACTCATTTGAATTCACATCCATGGATGATGCATCTCTATAAACTCGATTGCTAACCGCTATTTTCCATTAAGATTCTTACAATCCAATAGCTCGCTCAACTACACGTATGGGTTGCTCTCTATTGGATGGCAGCATCATTCATACCCCGTGAACGGTTACAAAAAATCAAGCACTTGAATAATTATCATCACTATGGTTAATGTGACAGAGTAGAACTAGAAACTGCCTTTACTGAATGCAGTGGTCGTAAAACGTAGGCAGGGATTGCTATTAATAATAGGGGCTTTTCCCTGCGACCCACACTTCTCTGGATCCTTTGCCTTCTTAATATTCCACCGGTGATAGTTAATAAGTTCCTGCTACGGGCAGGATCAATCTATGTCTCGAACAATACGAAAACCTGTTTTTATATCTTGGTGGCTCAACTTGAGTGCTTCTCTGTAGGCACTGCGCATGGTTCCGATGGGATCTACATAGCTGCCCCCTTTTACAACGCGGCTTGTATTACCGGGTTGCTCTACGGCCCGACCTTCTTGAGATGCACCTTTATGTGATGCCACCCAGTGATCAGCAACCCACTCTCTGACATTACCTAACATATGGCTTACCTTGAACATATTGGTATTGATGGACTCTTTACTGCTTAGTGGCGATTGCACGCCACTGTTTATCGCATAACGTGCATTGAGAATATTCATTTCTGTAAACGGATGGGCTGTGATTGATCCAGCCCGACAGGCATATTCCCACTCTGCCTCTGTAGGCAATCTATAGCGCTTGCCCGTGGACTCGCTCAGCCAGTTTGTATAGTCCACTGCATCGTGCCACGAAACATTAACTGCGGGGTAATCAATACCCCATGGCGAATCGACACATTGTTTGCCGGTTGCATGACAAAATGCCTTGTATTCCCCCGCTGAAATCTCTCTCGCTGAGATGGCAAAGGCCTTATTAATAGCAACCTGATGCACCGGACCCTCGGCAGGCGATAGGTCACTACCCATCATAAAACTGCCCGCAGGCAACACGGCTAATTTTGGCCCATTAAGCCGTTCGCTGATGCGATCCTTACAGAAATGACGTCGTGTTCCCAGACGGGCACGGCAACTATTATTGGTGGTGGTTGTGCTATTTGCCACCTGAATACCTCTGTAGTCACTCCCCAGTGCTTGTATTTTTTTTGCGTCCTGTTGCGCAGACTGTTTATCTGGATACCCTGGAATATCAACTCTGTAGAGCATCCTGCTCTGTGGGCTTGGTTCACTCACCAAGGCATCAAAGCCTGCCTGTATAAATATTTTTTGCTGTTTCTTTGCTCTCGCCTCGGTTGAAAAAGCAAAGGCCTTAATCTGCCATGAACCTTTTTTACTCTTTGCACGATTTTCTGCCAATTTAACAGGGTCTGTTTTTTTCTTTACTATTGCTGCCTTTTTTACTGTTGCTGCCTTTGCCTTTACTTTTAGCGAACCACTGTTTTCACTATCTATCTTACTCATAACCACATTTTGTGGGGCAGTTTGATTTAGCACTTGTTGGACAGTCTTATTTGAGGTCACTATTATTTTTTCTGGCACGACTTGACGCTCAAATATAGAGCCATAGTCCATAACCTTTTCCGCCCCTCCACTTCCAGTCAAAGGCGGCTCTTTCCGCAATACATCACTATCGGGAGATGGTGAACCAACCACGTAACTCTCATCCTCCCAGTATTGTTTCTGCGGGACATCTTTATGAACACCGAGAGTTTCAGCCAGGAGGTAGAGTCGCCCAAGATCCTCAACCTCAGTATCAACCCCCTCATCTACCAGGGTCTGCGTCTCATTTAACTCACTGGTTATCCGCCGCTTAAGTACGTGAAACCAAGCCTGATTTCTGTATTCCTTACGCATTTCCTCAGATTCAGCACTCCATATATGCATCAAATTTTCTACTACCACTCCGTTCCAAACATGGCTGTTCAATAAATTATCCGCTAAAGAACGCACTGTTGGAGGATTGTTTTCCATAACCATAGTGCTATCACTTACAGGCCGTACATGATCCTCAGTGGCGACACTCTCTTTGTCTCCGTCTGAGAGGGATAAGGTACCAACAACAACCAACAGCACAATAGTGGTTGCAGCAATCAGTCTCATATTGCTGGATTGCAGCACCTGTCGCACCTGCTCGGCTGTCGTACCAATAGACGCTGGAGTTACATTCTTTGTGGGCTTGTGACTTTTCTCTTTTTGAGATCGTTTACCAATATAGGAAGGCTTTGGGACGGTGGTATCGTCTCCAGCTCCCCCATCTTCAATCAGGGCAAGAAATTCGCTTCTGGCCGTCCTATAAGCCTCTCGAGATAACTCACCCAGGTAGTACTGCTTGGCATAGCGTCTTAGCGTACTTAACATTATATTTTTCTCAACCACCCTTCACTTCACGCAACAAGCGTAATCCTGTCACAGAATCCAGGTCACCACTGTATGGCCTGGACAGCGACAACTTACATAATGATGTAGAGTCGCTGTACTTCCCGCCTCTTGCATTGATCTGCTGTCCATCAAGAGTCAACTCCTGCGCATTGCCGACATAATTCACAAGCCCCCAACCGTTTGCCTTACCTTGTTTGGCATCAACAAGACCGTATCCCTTCACAAGCTTTCCCCCAACCGTGAGTTTGCAGTTAAAGCCACCGCTTGGCTGTTTGCCATTGGCATTCGCTGCATGTGCCCACTCTGCAGCCGAGGGTAGCCGATAGTGGAACCCCGTCTCAGCCGTCAACCACTGCAAATAATCAAAGACCTGCTGCTTAGGTACATTGGTTATTGGCAGATTGCCGGAGCCACTATCCTTAGGAGTACAACTACCACTGGTGAGGCAGTAGTGGTTAAACTCTTTTATAGAGACTTCATACTTGCTGATGGCAAATGGTGCATTGCCATCAATACCGGGCACAACAACCAGTATAGGTGAGCGCACATCACCAGGTAGGGTATCGTAGCAAGCCCCTCTCCCCTTTCGTCCATACCCAGCCAGGCGAGGTTTGCATCGGTCTTTAGCCGGTCGTGCAGTGTCCGTAACAACCGTTTGCACCACTGGTTTTGTTACTACCTTTTCAGCCTGCGCAGGCTTTTGAATTTGTTCTTTTTTTACAGGTGTTATTACTACTACAATCGGTTTTTTAACTGGTTCTTTTTTTACAGGTGTTTTTACTACTACAATCGGCTTTTGAAGCTTTATAGCATTAAGCGCCTGGCTGCCAGGGAACACCTGCTTACCTATTTGTAACAACTGTTTAGCTTTGGAATGGTGTTCTAAATCAAGTTGCCTTACTTTTGTAGCTAGAGATTTCACCAGACCAAGCTGTAGTTTTGCATAGGATTGTGAATCTTCAGCCTTGATTTTCGTTAAGCGTTTCTTGAGTTTTGCGACATCAATTGTTTTGCTACCGAGTAATAACGACTTAAACTCATTAAAATTAGCCTTTTCACGATAGGTCTTTTTTGCCTCAAGCAGTTTTGGCATGTGAGGGGATAATTTTAAACCAACATCAGCCATCATTTCTGCCGAGGTAAACTGCTTCTTATCGGCCAGGTTAGATGCCAGACGAAGATATGACTCAGCGATAAGTTTTGGAGCCGTTTCTGTGATGTAGGGAGTATCCACCGGGAGTAGCTCTCTCAACTTACCCAAAGTTCCCTTTGCAGATTTAACCTTGTTTGCCCTGGCCTGAACTGTCAGTGTATTTTTCAGACCATCTATTTTTGCCATCTGTATCCTGGCTTTATTCTCTTCTGCATAAGCAGTTTCTGCATCTGCCAGTAACTGCGCTGATTCGACAAGTGCTGTATGGCGTGGCGCCAATTTTTTGGCTTTCGCTAAGAGTGTCTTGGCCTCGGTAAATCGCTGCCTGTCTCTGGCTACTTCGACTTTGCCAAAAAGCAGTGTACCGACAAGCTCTCTTTTATCATCTACAAACGTATCATTGGGTACTTTCCGGGCTAACTCTTCAAGCGCTTTGTGTAGTTGAGATGTCCATGACTTAGTGTATTTATCTTGTACAAGCAGCTCATTGATATGCTGCTTTCGCTGTTCAATATTCTTTACAAATTGATCTGCCTTGTACTGAGCCAAACCTTTTTTCAGCAGTGTGCGATCTTTTGCCAAATGTGCTGATTCAGGTAGAACATCAAGGCCACTGTCAGTCAGCTTTATTCCTTCCTCCCACAGCCCCTTCCCAGCAAGTTCGTTAATCTCATCTGATAACCGAACGGCAACTTTGTCACGTCCAGTTGAAACCAACGGATCGAAAGGTGACAGGGATGCCAGTTCGTTAAGCACCCTAAGTAGTTTTCTGGCCTCATCTACACCAAACCCTTCCTGTGCCAAGCCATGCTCAAAATTGGATTGAAGCTGTACAATCTGCTCACTCCTTTCACGCTCGATACGCTCAACCTCTTCGGCTGCAATTTTTTCACTCTTCAAGTTTTCAGCCTGAACAATGGCCTTGCCTTCACCCTTTAAGGCAAAAGCAATATCACCTTCCGGCATCATCTTGAGTCCAGATTCAACTCGCTTTCTTGCCTCTTTCCAGTTTTCCTTAGCCCTCTCATCGCGCGCCATTTCCAGATAGGTCTGTGCTACAATAGTCTTGGCCTGAGTTAGTAAGTCATCATCAGCACCTGCTTTATCAAGTTGGGTGATCAGTTCATAAACACTCCCCCCCTTAGTCTTGGCAAGTTCTCCTCTTTTCAGCACTGCTATTAGCTTGTTGAAAATACCATTAATCAACCCTTCAATGTGCTCCCTTGCCGCCTTCAGTTCGGTGATCTTCTGCTCAGAGAACTGGCGGTCTAACAGATAATCATAGTCAGTAAGCAGGTCATTGGCGGTAGCCCACTGTTTGGCTGACACCATCGCCTTGAGCTGCTGATTAATAAGTGTTTGGCCTCGATGTTGATAATCTATAAAAATAGGTGAGCGCTCCTTCAAGTTCCTTAATTCAGCAAGATCCACTCGCTGGCTTTCAAGATCATCAAGTGAATCGAACTTAGCATAGGTTACACTCAGACTATTTTCCAACTGCTCAATTATTTGAGTACGACTGGCCTGATCTTTTTCATTATTTATCTGATCGCGGAGCTCGATGAAAATATTATTTGATGCGTATTTTTCCAGTGCAGATGAAAGCAGTAATTCAGCATCAGCATAGTTACGCTTGGCTCTTGCACGATTAATTGAATCAACAAATGCATTAGCAAGGCGGGTATCATCAAGCAGGCTATTATCTGGATCTATCTTCTTCACTATATCTAGTACCGTATATATATTCTCTTCATTTTCATCCGAGAGCAGGCGACCTTCCTGCAAGAACCTATTGTATTTTTCATCCAGCTTCACCAACAGGTCATCCTTAGCCTCTTCGGTGCGTCGAGTTAAATTTCTTAACCTTGCGAAATCAAGGCGCAGTTCCTGCGCTTCAGCCAGAAGCTGCTCTGCTTTGTCAAAATTATAACGACCATTCTGCTCACCTATTTCATAATCTATCCGGCGATTGTAGTAACCCAGGAGAATATCTTGCGCCTGGGTTGTAACCGTTGTGATATCAGTTGGCTTGAGGTTGACTAGTTGTATTATCGCTTGAGTGATAACAGCATCATCACCGTTTTGGAGCATATCAACCAACTCAGCAATGTCTTGATCATGCAGATAACCAGGAATAAATATCGTACCGACGACCGCAGCTAGAGCTGCACTTGCCACACCTGCGATGATGGGCATTTTGCTCTGTTTCTTTAGGCGCATGCCATCCAGAAACTCTTCAACGGTAGCGGTGCGATTAGCTCTCTCAAACTGCAATGCCTTGGAGAGACTCTTCCATTGATAAGCTTTTAATCCAGGAACCTTTTTTGGTACCATTTTTCTCAGCTGTGCCTTATTTGCAGACACCTTGTTGTAGGGGTGTTTCCCCGTCAACAGTTCATAGGTGACACAGGCAAGTGCGTAGATATCGTCTGCTGCTTCCGGGTTATCGCCCTTGAGCATTTCGAGGCTAGCATAGGCTGGCGTCAAGGCACCTAGATCCCCAGCATCAAATAGTGTTTTCTCTCCACCAGCATTCTCAGCAGATTTGGTTGCCTGAGCAATACCAAAGTCGATAATTTTAATTACTTTGTCTTGGGTTAGAAAAATATTGCCCGGCTTAAAATCGGAGTGGACAACGTTCTTGGAGTGCGCATAGGCCAGCGCCTGTCCCATGCCATCAGTAAATCGAAGGGCCTCTTCAATCGGTAACCCTTTTCCAGCCAGTCGTTTAATGAGAATATCAAGTGGATCACCGTCAAGCACCTCCATGGTCATGTAAACGTGGCTGCCGTCACGATCAAAACCGAAAACGTTGATAATATTGGGGTGTGCAAGATCCTGTGATTTTCGTGTCTCACGATGCAGTGCCTTAAGAGACTCAGGATGGGCCTTGAATTCCTTATTGAGAACCTTTACAGCGATATATGGATCGCGATCCTGGGCAGCTTGAAAGACTAAATCAAGTGCTTTGAATACCATCCCCATACCGCCTTTACCCAAAAGACTTTCCAGAACATAACGCTCTTTTAGGGTGTCACCCACCTGTGGATCCCGATCGTCATTCCACTCTTCAGGCCTACTCCACAGGGAGTCTGTTTTACTTGGGGGAGATGTTAGTTGACTACCGGTTGTGGTGCTTCCAGAGCCTGTTTTCTCAGCTGATAAGAGGGTGGATGAGGCCGTCCTGTGACCTTCTACTGATGGAATAGAGATTCGTGTTTTATCTTCATCTTCTGCTTCCACCAGCGGCACATTGCCACTCTCTTGGTTTCTGTTCTTCTCTGATATTGGCTGAGGAGTTGGTACGGTTATAGAGGGTTGTGCTGCAACAGGTGTGGTGGCATTGTCCATAGACCGGTGGCGCCGCGGCGGAGGCCTGCGCACACCAATTTGCGTAGCATCGGGATCCAGTTCTTCTTCACAGGAAGGTAACAGGCTGCTCTCTTCCTGCCCACCGCCAGTGGCCGACGGCAAGAAAGCGCTCTTCTCCTGCAGAGGCTCTACTCCTACATTGGCTGATTGATTTGGCGCAACAGATTCATTGTCTGATAGTTGTTGACGACGGCGGGGCGGCCTGTGCCTGCTAATTTGAGTAGCATCGGAATCCTCCGTTATGAGTGAATCTACTGGTTCTGTAACTGCTTCATGCTGATTACCCACAGCATCACTGGGTTGTTGATTTTGGAGCTGACTTGTAGATTGATTTTGGGCAATATATATATCGACAGGTTGCTCAGACGGCTGTACAGCCATATTGATATGGGTCGCCATGATAACAAATACCTGGTGGGGTATTAATCCATCTCTGACGCCACGCTCCAGCTCTTCCATCAACATTTGCGCTGATGCAGGCTGGTTTTTTAAAGTGCTAACAACACCTTGCTCCAAATCTGCAAATAGAACTTCACCACGCTGAAAGGCTTCAAGTGCCTCCCTAAAATTCACAGCCGTATCCAATCATGTTATTTTTCTATCTCATCCTGATTACTGGGATAAATCCACCCTATTTCCCACTTATTTTATCTGCCTTGCTCATTCGTCTCGAACTGAATAACCACAACCGAGACATTGTCGCGTGAGCCACGACTCAAGGTTTCCTGCACCAAAGACTGACATGCTTCTGCACAGTTACCTACAGTAAGGTAACCATGAATTTCCTGGTCGGTCAGCTCTTTATTCAATCCATCCGAGCAGAGCATGTAGCGGTCTCCGGCAACAAGCTCCTGAAGTTCCAGATCAAGATAGAGCTGGTCATCTACACCAACGGCACGGGTGATAATATTTGCATCAGGATGCTCCTCCGCCTCCTCAGCACTCAGCTCTCCCATCTCAACCATCTCTTCCACTTGGCTATGGTCTTGGGTTATTCGCTCTAATAAACCCTCCCTCAATCGGTATACGCGACTATCACCCGCCCAGATACTTACACAGTATTTTTTATGTGCCACCAATGCAGCAATGGTACTGCCAACCAGTGCAGATTCTCCCTTCTCTGCTGCAATATCGATAAGATGCTTATTCACATCATCAAGCGAGTCTTCTATTTCGTCTATTCTATTATTTAACCGATTGGTATGTGTCAGCCCTGCCATTGATTGAACGATCATCTGACTGGCAACATCACCGGCCTCATGCCCACCCATACCATCGGCAACAACCCAGACCCCTTTCTCGGGCATTGCGATACATGCATCTTCGTTGATCGTGCGTACTTTTCCTACATCAGTAATGGCTGCTGAAGTCCACATGAGAGACATTAAAAGCTCTCCTCACTTTGAGGGTAGAGGTTATCTAATCCCTTAATTGGACTAAAACCCAACCAGCTGTGCCACCCCGTCCCACTCCAGTCACCGTTGAGCAGTGAAGTAAAGCCAGTAGGAGTAGGCAGCCCTTGAGTAAGCAGTATCGAGGCAGGTACATTTTCTGAACCATCACTAAACCAGTAACTGAATTGTGGCATCAGTCGGCGAGCTAAATGCCAGCTGATATCAACCTGAGCTTCAAGCAAGTCAGCTGGCTCATCAATTCCGATTTGCCATTGATCACTTGCCATACTCAGATCACAAGCCTGCTGAGTCATAATCTCAGGCGAACAGTTTGATCCGATACTTGATACCTGTGAGTCAAATTCTTCCAAGGTAATCACATCACGTTCAAGGGCATCAAGTGCAACAGTCTCTGCTTCATCAAACCAGCACTTACCTTCAATGGCCAGACGCATGGGATTTGTATCAACGGGTATTGGTGCTGCGATGGTCAGTGGAAAATATCGCCCAACCTTATCGACGCTGGGAATGAGTACTCCAGCCCAGGCCGCAGGACCACAGACATTCTCCGATAGTATAAAGCGCCAGACGGGACCGACTAGATAGGTCTCCAACCAGGCTTCTTTTCCAAGCAGCTCTTTACTAGTTGATATGCCACCCTGTAACCAGGCATCCCAGGGATCCTGAAAATCCCGAGGCAAGCGCCGATAAACAAAATCACCTAAACCAGGAAGTTTGCCGTAGAATCCATTTTCACCCATTACACTCATAACTTATAACCTCGCAGTACACTTGAAGTTAGAAAGTTCTTTCTGACTGAACGGGTTTATCACGCTATTGGCCTGCAGTTCGAACGAAGCCTTACGCTCACCTTCGATGATATTGATTTTTTTCCTATCTGCACTCAGCTCATGGATATCCATGGTATCCAGCATACGAAATAGAGCCCAAGTGCCTTCTATTGAACGACTCACCTGATTACCGCTGGCGCTCTCGAAAACAATCCTTACTTCATATGTCGGATTTGCAGCAGGCCATTGCATATTAGATCTACGAACTGGGCCATGGCGATACTTCAGTATCTGCCCATCTATGTCGAGCAATACTTGTTTTGATCCTGGATCCAGGTCGATGGGCTTCATTACAAACTTGATTTTAGTTTTTGATCCACCACTACTAAAGAATGCCTCACGAATTCTTTGCGCACGCTGAAACAGCTCCAGTGATTTGTTTGAGATACCAAGTGATGCACCACTATTCGATTTTAAACGCCACTTTTTTCCAGATATATCAACAAACGGCTTGAGATTTTTCACAAAGAAATTTTCGATAATGCCACCCTCACCGAATAATCGCTCAAAATCAGTCAAGGTCACATCGCGTTCACTTTTTTTATCAAAGGGATAACGACCGTTTATCGCCTTGCGACACTGTGGTGTGACATTTTCAGACCACATCTTATTTAACTGTGAAGTGGCACCAGCAACGGTTACCTTTCTGCTGTGACCACCCAAATTCACCAGCCAGTCCTTGACAGGTTGGGGATAACGCGATGCCATCATTTTTATTTTTCGTAAATACTTGGCACCATCACCACTTGTTGTTGCCGCTCTTATGGAGGTACCGCCAACATCATCAGATAATTCATAAAAATGCCTGTAGAGGTCTGAGATAGCCGCTAAAATCCTCTCAATCGGAGCCGCACCTCCGGCAGTAGAAACCAGCTGATTAAGTTGTTCAAAATGGCGGTGTACAGGCCCTCCAGGGAGCTCAGGTTTGCCTGCTGCCGCCACTTTGACACCTGACTTTACCAATCGGGCAAGCCTACCGGTGGCTATAGCCTGATTGCTCATTTCTTTACCCGCTATTTGCATACCATCAGGTAGCTTATTCAGTGCCGTATTCCGAGATACCACATTCAACAGGCGTCTCAGCGGGGACTGCGGACCCGATAAAATATCCATCACTTCTACTGCATGTGGCACATCACGGATAGGCATCAATCGCAAGTCATTGAGCATTCCATCCCACTGCTGAATGTAATCACTGGTGTAGAGCTTGAGCATATCGCTCTCAAGGCTCTGTAATTCGCTACGATCAAACGCCCCTTTATCAAGCCCGAGTACCCAGTCCTCTTTTTGTATCTCAGCACTCAGTGCCTTGCTCTCCAGTTGAAAACTTTCGTAGAAGCCTTTGTAAGTGAACAGACTTGATATGCGGAGATCAAGCCCTTTACCTGATTTACTTTTAAAAACCTTAGCCCCATCAGTCCCCAAAACTGTTGCTAGAACAAAGGGAGAGCTATCAGACGCTTGGTAGTCTCTTTTGATACGACCATATACAAGCTCCGCAAGACGCAGGTGGTTCAATCCAGCCCTGGCATCAGCGATTAGTTGGTTATTCAATACAACAGCCTTTACCCGCTTACTATCAAGCAATCTCACCAGGTGCGTAGAGAGCCGTGATTCGACACCAGGGTTCGATGCATAAGTGGCTTGCCAATCAAGCTTCATCCACAATTGAATCAACTCAGTATCCAACTTCTCCGGCATACCCAGCATGAGGTATGTCTTCAGTGCCTCGTAACGAAAATCTGGATCTCCTGAAGCGGCTGCCAGTTGCTGCTCCAGCCTCATGGCCACCGCTGTCATCAGCAGTGCATTCATCTCCCTGATGTAGGCATCTGAAGCTGCTGCTCCTATAGCCTTGCCCTGGTAGAGACCGAAGGTCATTTGTATGGGCACACCATCTGCATTTGTATCAGCCAGTTCTATCGCTTGGTAGAGGGTATCCAATCGCTGTAGAATATTGGTAAAGTCAAGATCTTCTGCTGTGGTGACTTCACCGAGCCCCTCGTGCTGTTCCAACGCTGCCTGCACATCCATTATATAGGATTTATTCTCTGTGAAACTGAAAGCCCACAGCCCCACCATAATGAGTGTCACTACGCCTGCTACAGCGTAGGTTACAGCCTGCAGCATGGTACGACGCCTCTCAACCTTGAGATTAGTGCCTGCCAATCCCTGCTCTTTGAAAACCACATCTTTGAGGAAGCTGGTCAGAAAATAACTGCGCCCATCTCCACCAAAAGAGGGCATGACCTGCTGCCCTAAACCAAAGGTCCGGGATACTGCACCCATAATACGATCAATGGGTGTGCCTTCCTGTGTACCACTAGTGAAGTAGACTCCGCGGAGCAGTGGCTGTTCTTCAAAACGCGTGGCCTGAAAAGCATTGGTTAAAAATTTATCAATGGTTGCACCTAGTGAGTTAATCTGGTGCGGGAAGCCATATATTTTAGTCCTGCGCTGCAGATCCCGTTCTTGCTCAAGGCGCCATAAATGCCGCTCTTTGAGGCGCGTCATCAACTGTTCAAATTGTTTGGGAAACTCTGCCAGCACATTGGCGTCTTCATCAGCATAGGGGAAGGTTATACCCCATATCTGTTTACGTTCATCCTCACTCAAGTCATCGAAGAACTCCATAAACCCGGCAACAAGATCGACTTTCGTGAACAGAACATAGACAGGAAAACGGATACCAAGATGCTTATGTAGTTCCTGTACACGCTGCTTGATGGCGAGTATATGCTGATCTCTTTCGGCTTCGCTTTGCACTGCAAGGTCCGCCAAACTTATAGCAATGATGGCTCCATTGATAGGACGTCGAGTACGATTGTTTTTTAGCAGATCAAGAAAACCCTCCCAGGCAGCACTATCAACGGAAGCGTAGCTGTCCTGAGTGACATAACGACCCGCCGTGTCAATCATCACCGCATCGTCAGTAATCCACCAATCACAATTACGCGTTCCACCTACACCCTGCAATGCCTCCTTACCGAAGCGCTCTGCCAAAGGAAACCTAAGCCCTGAGTTAATAAGTGCTGTGGTCTTACCTGATCCTGGAGGGCCAATGATAATGTACCAGGGCAACTCATAAAGACTATTAGTATTGCCTCTTTTGTCAGCTGTCTTCAGAAAGTTAATAGCTTCATCGAAACGATCTTTGAGAATAGCTATCTCTTCCTGTGATTGAGATGAAGCCGGATCAGCATCCACCTCCGTACTCATACCGGCAATAATCTTTTTATCTGCTTTTTGTGCCTTCAGTTGCTTCCATAGTTGGGTAAGGCCCCAGAGTGAAAACAGGATAGTAATGACAATCGCCCTCACCAGCACGTCAGCAAAAGGTTCTGTATCAGCAACCGATATATATGGACCCGCAAACCAGATCAAAAGTGATAGCGCTGTCACTCCGATCAGAGAGATAAACCAGGGCCTCTTTATTGTTTCCACTATTTTTTTCATTTTCGGATTCCATCCGGTGCTATTTCAGCGTCACTCACGATATAGCTGTCCAGATAACACTAACGATGGGGTCAATCAAGCAATAACCAACGCTTTTCATGTGACCCACTGAGTAACAACAATAACTTTTATGTCAGACAAATATAGCTGGGAACTTCCACACCTATATGGTTACAAGAACTATTTCAACACGCCGATTTTTTGCTCTATTTGCAGGGGAGTCATTAGGCACCAAAGGCTCTGTATCAGCCAGCCCTTCCGGGATAAGCCGAGTAGGCGCCTGAATTTTTTGTGTCAGCACATCAACTACACTGACAGCTCTGGCACGAGAGAGATCCCAGTTTGAATTAAAACGGAGAGAGCGAATTGGAATATTATCCGAATGCCCTATGACCAATATTTGACCAGCCGTCAGATCCAAAGCATTACCCAACCGCTCCAACAGCGCATGGTGTGCTCTCTCTATACTCACCTTGCCGGAACGAAACAGCTGGTCACCTTGAATTCTGACAATCTCCTGCCCTTGCAGCTCTTCCAGTGTAATATTCCCAGCAGTAATATCTTCCGCCAAAAGATCTCTTAGCCGTACAGTGGGTACGACCGCTGCGCGTATTTCAGCAGTGGGCAGTTGTATCTGATAGCGGCCGATTTGCCCCATAGTATCGAAAACAGGGTAGGTTGCTTCACCGAGTAGATAACGAAAAACAAGAAAGGCTCCAATGAGCAGGCTTGCTGCAGCACTTCCAACTACCCATAGTGGCAAGCGACGAACAAGACGGTTTTGTTGGTCATCAACGCCGTGCCACTGCGGTGATAGTTCACGCTGGTAATCTCCAATCATATTACGAATTGTTTGAAAGAGGTTACTGCGGATGCTATCGAGTTGCGCCTTACCCTCGTTTGCACCACCACCATATTTACCCTCAAATCCCAACGCAAGCAGTAGGTACATAAACTCCAGGAATTGATGGTTTTTTGCTGGCTCCTGAAGCAACTTTTCCAGGATCCCAAAAAAGACCTCACCTCCCCAGGTTTCATTGTGGAATGTACTGAGTAGACTACTAACACTCCAGCCACTGTCACCACCCCATGGGGTTCCCAGAACAACCTCATCGAGGAAGGTGCATAATGAGTAGCGCGCCGCCACCTGGGCATCTTGGGAAACCCCCGCAGAGCGACAACTCACATCAAAATTCTTTATCTCACTAATCACTCGTGCACGTAATCCCTCCACATCCGGGTGGGAAATAGAGCCTCTGACTTGACCGGCCAACGCTAGGAGTGATGTAGCTGAAGACACAATAGGGTTGCCCCCAATCCCCGCAATCTCCATAGCCTGAGTTACAGCTGCCTGCGGCTGCCCAAATCCAGGAAGCGGCTGAGCTGGCGCCACTGCAGGAGAGGGAGTTGCAAAATTTGCTCCCAAAGGCTGGACAGGTGGTGTTCTCTCAGGCATATCAAAACTGAACGCGCTGTCAAGTGGAGGCGCCGATGCTGGAGGGGAGGTGGTCTGAGGGGTACCCTGAACTGTTGATGACTGGGTTTGATTGCCCCGACGACGTCCCGGCCTAGGCCTCATTACTGTACGATCTTCACCGCCACCACCAAAAAAGTCATCTGTACTCATCTCAAGTTCATGCCTTTATTGCCCAGAATTCCATCTCCAACCCAGGGAAATCTCCACCTATATGCAATGCAAAACCACCAGATTGCTCTAGTTGCTTCCAATATTCACTACTTTTATCCAGTTCAAAATAAGCAAAGCCACTATGAAAAGGAATTTGGCGGGGCGCTACAGGTAATGGACGCACTCGTATTCCAGGGAGTGATCTTGTTACCAAATCACGAATTTGTTCCACCGGCCCTATTTTTATTTGTGTAGGAAAACGTCGCAGCATCTCTTCAGTAGGTATATTTGCATTGACAGCCAATACAAATACGGCTTTGGTGAGAAGTGGCCTATCGGTAATAGGTGCAACGCGCACACCAAATTTCCTCTCTTGCAGCGGTATTGCAACAGCTGTTTGCTCTAATACCATGCTTAGTGACTGCCGCAGTGAATGCATCACGGGTTTAAATGTTGCCCAAAGATCTTCGTGCCGATACTCGTCAAACACCGGTGGGCGCTTATTCTGTGCCGTGAAAGTAGACACTTCACCCGCCACCATCACCGCAGTACAATAGAAATCCATTGGATGTAACCCTTTCTGCAATGACAGGTGGGCTAACAAGGGCTCATATCTATTCACTACCTGCAACAGCAAAAAATCAGCAATCTCTGATGATCCTCCACGCCCTGAGGCTGTCACTCGCCCCGCAAGCGCTTCACCCCTGTGATGAAACAAGCCTTGAAGCTCTCTTATGAAAGATGACATTAACTGCGATGTATGGCAATCCACAATCGTGGCTAGATATTTTTCATTAATAACAATATTTTTATCATCTCTAACTTCGACAATTTTCGTCATTCCCAGGCAGGTATAACCATCACGCTTATCCTGATCTGTCAAAAAACCTAGCCTGAGTTGGCCTGTCTGGACAGGAGCTGTATTGCCATTTTTGGTCTCAATATCACGCACTTCATCTTCAACGGAGATAAATCGAGTAAGGCTGTCACCCTCAGCATCATCGACTGTTAAACCATTTGGCCGGCGAACTGGTAGTGCCAGGAATATCTCTGCATCTTTAAGATCAGATGGAACATCTAAGGGTTTTGGAACCGCATCGTCTCCAGGAATATTGAAAGCCGTACCATCAGGAAAAACTCCTGATGCCTCACTGATACCAATTTTTCCAAGTTTCAGTAAATGCTCATCCAATTTGATTGATCTGAATCCCCATCCGTAGTTATTAAATACCTGGAGACGCTCATCAATAACCCATTCAACATGACGCATCTGCTGCTGCAAGTGCTGAGGACGAAGAAACAAACCTTCATTCCAAATAACTTTACTATTTAAAGCCATGTCTCATTCCCTATACTAAACTTTTAATTATTTCACTTTACTTATTGATACCGTTCGACTATCCACGTTTATGATAAAGGGAAATGCACCTATCTCCGGCAATGCAATATATGACCGCCATTTAGCATTATCCAAGTCTCTGAATGCTACAACCACACCGATATAATTAGCATCAGCGCCCCACGACCGTATATATGGAATAGTCTCGCCTGGTTGCAAGTCGAGCTCTTCTCTCACTAATTGAGGGTCACTCAGAGCTGTTTTTTCATCATCATAGATTGAAAAGAAGTCTACCTTTTCAAATAGGTCAACCGATTTCAACTGATAAATACGTACGACGATTGGAGATGGCCTCCCTTCAAATCCAGGATTTACATCCTCAGACACCTGAATAACACCTTGGAGATCAACTTCTATAACCACCTCTTCCTTCTCTTTCATACAACCTGATAACAAACCAACCGCAAGGAATACAACAAACAGTTTTACCATGGAACTATTAATCATGTCCCCTCCACTATATATTTATTGGCACTCTGCTTTTAAATAGCAGATAATTAAACGACAAATTCTGGCAGAAATTAACTAAGACAAATTGATAATACGAATTAAGAACACAATCAATCAGCAGGTTACTTTTTACCTTTAGACAACAGGTTAATTTGTTGGTTATAAGCATGTGAAAACACATGATCAAAAACATCCTGATACCCATTGCTATTGGCATCGTCTACCATTTTCTTAAAGCTCTCCGTGTACAAACACCAGAATTGTGCTTTTTTATTTCTCAAGAGACTAGCCTTCCCCTCCTTCTCAAACTCTTTAATCAGGCATTCAGGCTCAAAGCGCTTCATGAATTTATTAAACTCTGTCATCCCTGTAATCGTAGCCACTTCATGATTACGAATATCGCTCAAGGCTTCACTAAGTGCTTGCTTTGCATCCAAATAGCCACGATTCCTCTGAAACAGCATATTCCCTAAAGCCTCATCTACTGTTGGCGCAAATTTCAAAGGATTATTTTCAATTGGTCTTATGGTAGTAACATCCATGCGAAACTCACTCTTCACTTTCATGCGGGCACTTAGAACAGCCATCAATCCCTCAACCATAGCGCGGTAGCTTTCTCCAATCTCTCGCATCCATAGGCTTAGGTCGACACAAGCTAGATCATCGCCAGTAAATCCCAGTGCCAATGCAAACTCTGCTAGAGCCAACTCTGCATTACTTGATTGACGTGGAGGAGTTGTCTTTACCTGAGTCTGAGCAGGATGTGGATTTCTTGTAGCTGCTGGAACCGGGGATGGTGTTGAATGTTGCCCTTGAGTGGTTGATGAGGAGAGAGATGACTGGTTTTGCGATAAAGATGGGCCTGTGTCATGGTTAGCAGGCCGTATAATATTTTGATCCTCACTATAACGGGATGAGTCTTGCCCGGTTGCATCCGGCATTGCATCACTAGCATCTCCTGAAGATGGCCAGCCTTCTAACCACTCATCTGCCATACAATCAACACTATGAGCCTGTACAGGTCTTGGTGCTGGGGCTTCAAAAAACTGTTGCTCAGATGGCACGTGGTCACTGACAGTATCACTAATCGGATTACTATTTTGATCAAGAAAAGCCGATGAGTTTATACGCTGATCATTTGAGGAATTATTAATATTTCCTGAGTTCAAGCCTACAGATTCACTCACAGAATCAGAAAAAAACTTTTGTGTTGGACTGGTTGTATCAGCAAAATCGAAGGATGGTGGTGTGCCAAAGTGAGCACCGCCCATAGATGAATCAGTCAAGTCTTCATTTATAGCAACTGAAAACTCATACTCACCAATAAAAAAACAGTCACCCGTGCTGAGTTGTGCTGTATTCTTGTGACCAATAGGCTCTTCAGAGTCATTCAGATAGACTCCATTGGAACTCGTGTCCGTAAGGAAATAGATCCCATTCGCATAACTGAGGAGTGCATGTTGTGAGGAGATATAGCGATCTGTGTCAACGAGCACTATATCATTGGAAGCAGCCCTGCCAATAGAACCACCTTGCTTGCCAATAACTCTCTGACTCCCCCCCCCGTTATTAGGGAGAACCTGCGGTCCATCAAGCTCTAGTATCAAGGACATGATCAGTCACGCTCCTTCATATAATACCTGTGCGTATCCATACCTAAATCCTATATAACGTCCCATTGCACCCGCCCATTAAAACAGCACCACTGCAAATGTAGCGCCCTAAATCATTCCGTAATAACGTTCCGAAGACAGATGCAAACCGCCCTACCAACATCTTAGGTATTAAGTTAACACCCGTAATACTGTTTTTTGTTCTATATATGAGTCAGCCGTTACGATAGACTCTGAAAACGCCTACTCAGGCAGACTCTCTCTTGACCCAGACAGCGTACTCCATGACCTTGCTCATTTCAACCAGAACCATACTACTTCAGCGGCGACGCACAAGTATAGTTAAGTATCCCCCGGCAAAGCCGGGGGCTTTAATTTGTGAACCGCTCGAAGCGGTCTAAACGGAGCTCTCGCTCCTTGAGCCCCCCAAGGGGGCGACTTCTATACTAGATTCAGCTGATCTACTCTGCGATCCTCTGCTTCCTGGTGCCTTATGTATTCCCGAATCACCTGCTCATCCCGGCCTACCGTTGACACGAAGTATCCTCTTGCCCAAAAATGCTGCCCAACATAGTTCCTCTTGCGTCCTGTATAAGTTCGAGCTATGTGTATCGCACTCTTCCCTTTGAAAAACCCTACCACTTGGGATACCGTATATTTTGGAGGAATTGCGATCATCATATGCACGTGATCCGGCATCATATGCCCCTCCTCTATTACACATCCTTTCTGTTCTGCAAGCTTTCGAAAAATCTCACCTAACTCTCGACGAAGCTGACCAAAAATCGCTTTCTTCCGATACTTTGGGATGAACACTATGTGGTACTTATACTCCCAAGGCGTGTGATTTAAACTATTTACCTGTCTCATGATTTCTCCTAAACGTGTTGCTTGGCGGCTCACGCTTGGGAGTTCTCATGAGATTCCCGAAATAGTCAAACTGCTAATGCCTCCCCAGCAGAGCTGGGGGATCTCCTATGTTTGTTTAGTAAAAACCCAAACACTAGCACTTGGGACAATTACAGCATCAATCCATCAAAAACCAGCACATTTAGAGGCGACGGCAGTGTATGGCGAGAGGGTAAAGTAGGCCAACGGAGCTATCGGGCAATAGTAGAGCGCCCCCCTGCAAGGCAAGGGGTGAAGGCTGGGATAGAGCGTCGACGTCAGATGAAGCGTAGCCGGAAGGGTTTTCGCATGCGCTGCTCAATATCAGTGATATCGTCGAGCCAGAGGTCAGTATAGGTGGATCGGACAAAGCGGATAAACTCTTGAACGCCCTTCTCCTTGAATACGGGGGCCAGCACGGAGGCGTAACGTGCCAGGGTATTAATCAGATACCCAATACGCATCAGGTAACTGTAACCCATCTTTCGACAGAAGTCGCTGTAAGTCATTGATTCCGTCTTTCATGGAAATATAATTACCTATATAAACAACATGTTGCGATTTTTATTCCAAACGTAATGCCAGAATATTACCCAACAGGGCTAGTATTCCCGGGAGATCTACGGCAGGCTATCGCCATGTTTATTCGCCGCACCACAATCAAGAGCAGCAAGAGCGGGAAGCCGTATTACACCTACCTCTTAGTGGAATCAGAACGTGTTCAAGGCAAGATGAAGCAACACATTTTGTTAAACCTCGGTCGTCATTTTGAGATCCCAAAAAAAAGGAATGGAGTTCCTTGTTATTTCGTATCAAGCAGCTACTTGATGGTCAGTCCCCATTGTTGCCAATGGAATTACCCACTGAATTGGAAACTTTGGCTCAGCGCTATACGGCGATGATTTTAGCTACCCGTTGCGACGAAGAGACGACAAGATCCGATGCCTATACATCAGTTGATCTCGACACCCTGGAATTGATTCGTCCCCGTCGGGTAGGGATAGAGCAGTTGGCTCTGCATGCGATTGAACAACTTGCGCTGAAGGAGAAACTGGCGGCGCTTGGCTTTAACCGACATCAACTGGCGGCTGCATTGGGCAATATTGTGGCCCGCATGGCATTCCCTTCCAGTGAGTTGGCCAGTCACGACTGGCTGGGTCAGCGCAGTGGCCTTGGAGAGTTGCTGGGCTACGACTTTGAAGCTATGGGGTTGGATCGGCTCTATCAGGCCTCTGATCAGCTCTACAAGAACAAAATAGCGCTGGAGAGTCATCTCTGCGATTGTGAACAGGCCCTGTTTTCATTTGAAGAAACCATCACCCTATATGATTTAACCAACACCTTTTTTGAAGGTGAGGCCAAGGGTGTTTCTAAGGCAAAGCGGGGACACTCCAAAGAGAAGCGCTCTGATTGTCCGCTGATTACATTGGGGCTGGTATTGGATGGCAGTGGCTTTCCGCGTAGCAGCAAACTGTTTCCTGGCAATGCCACTGAATCAGACACCCTCGAAAACATGCTTTCAAGCCTGAACGCCCGTAAAGACAGCATAGTGATTATGGATGCGGGTATTGCCAGTGAAGAAAATATCACCTGGTTGGTCGGCAATGGCTATCGCTATCTGGTGGTCAGTCGTAAAAGAAATCGTCAGTTTAGTGACGAGCAGGCAATTACTGTCAAGGAGATGCTGGGCCAAACCGTTCGCATTCAACGGGTGATCAATCCCGACACTGGAGAGGTAGAACTCTATTGCCATTCACAGGCTCGCGAGCAGAAAGAACAAGCGATGCAGAACCGTTTCAGTGAACGCTATGAGTGTGCACTGAAAAGTCTCAGCGAGGGTCTGTCCAAAAAGGGCACCACCAAACGCTATGACAAGGTACTTGAGCGCATAGGGAGATTGAAGGAGAATCGGGTCAGAGGAGGCCGAAGCCTCCGTCTGCCCACAGAACCGTGCGTACGGATCCGTACACGGCTCCTCACGCAAGACGTATCCAATGGTGAGGCTCAAACCAATGCGGTAACTGCCTGTCAGAACGGATCGCTTGCCCCATCTCCCCGATAAACCAGCCTACCGGGTACGCCTTCGTTACCGCGAAGGTATATGAAAGCGCCCAACGTTTCCTGTTGGAGAATACCGCGTTTGCAGCCTGGTGGCGTGATACTCCACGCTTGACCAGTTTTCGATAGAGATTGCGTTTGCTCTTTTGTTGATCCACCAGCCTCGATCTCAATCGTCGCCTGATATGGGCTTCGATCTTCTTCAACTGCGCCGGGTAGTAGGTCATAGAAAAATAACCGGCCCAACCAACATACCATCTGTTGATCTCCTCCAGGGTCTTCTCCAGAGTCATGTGGGTTCCCTTGGGTGTCAGTTCCAGCCCTTTCAATGTCGCATTGTAACTCATTAATATTTATACTTAATTTTAGATGTTTCTGAGAAAATCGTCGAAATCGTATCAAATTTCGGCGAATTTCTAACGTATCTTGTCTCGGTATATTCCTATTTCACCAATGAATAGCACTATATCTGCACCTCAACTAAAACGTTGATTTTATCATATATAATATTTTTAATAATTTCGATACGTTACCACCTTGAAAGGGCTGGTGTCAGCTCCTTTACTTTGGCCATGGCGGTCTGTAGCGCTTTGTGCGATATGGCTATCGTTTTGCCTACAATCGTCATGCTCAGAAACTTGACCCGATCCGAGCGTGCTACTTGGCTCTTCTCTTGGTTTACCAGAGCGAACTTGTTCGCGAAGAACACGACTCGGAGCCAATCGCGAACAAGTTCGCTCATACAGCAGAGCCCGTCATATCAAGAATATATTCGCAGTAAATTTCTTAGCCAATTCGGGTAGAATTGACCGATGTCTGGAAAAGAGAAAATCATCGTCGGCCTTTCCGGGGGAGTCGACTCCTCCGTAGCCGCCCTCCTCCTGCAGCAGCAGGGTTTTGAGGTGGAAGGCCTGTTCATGAAGAACTGGGAGGAGGATGACACCGCAGAGTACTGTTCGGCTGCGGAGGATCTTATCGATGCAAAGGCAGTAGCATCACAGCTTGGCATCCCTCTGCACACCATCAACTTCTCAGCTGAATATTGGGATAACGTTTTCAGTTACTTTCTCGATGAGTACCGCGCCGGTCGCACACCCAACCCGGATGTGTTGTGTAACCGGGAGATCAAGTTCAAGGCATTTCTAAACCATGCACTGGATATTGGCGCCGACGCTATAGCCACCGGTCATTATGCCCGCACAGACCATGATGCCGATGGAGTTCACCTGCTTAGGGCTGAAGACGAAAACAAGGATCAGACCTATTTCCTCTATATGCTGGGTCAACCACAGCTCAGTCACAGCCGTTTCCCTCTCGGTGGCCTGATTAAGAGCGAAGTCCGGCAACTGGCAGAGGAAGCGGGGTTCCCAAATCACAAAAAGAAAGACAGCACCGGTATCTGCTTTATCGGTGAGCGTAAATTCCGCGATTTTCTAAGCCGCTACCTGCCGGCCAATCCCGGCCTCATGGTGACTCCCGACGGTGTAAACGTGGGAGAACATCAGGGGTTGATGTACTACACCCTGGGTCAGAGAAAGGGACTTGGTATCGGCGGGCGGGTTGAGGCGGATGCCGAACCCTGGTTTGTTGTGGAGAAGGATCTGCAGCAGAACCAACTGATTGTGGCACAGGGGCACCAGCACCCACTGCTGATGAAAATCGGCCTGACAGCCTCACAACTTCACTGGGTTTCAGCCATGGCGCCGCCTACGCCGTTAAACTGCATGGCACGGATTCGTCACCGCCAACCGCTGCAGCAGTGTAAAATAATCGACATCGACAATGATAACTGCCAGGTCAGGTTCCGAGAGCTGCAGCGTGCGGTCACCCCCGGCCAGTCGATTGTCTTTTACCTAAACAATGAGTGCCTCGGTGGCGGAGTTATCGATAAAACCTTTGATTCTGAGTAACTATTCAGGTGATTGATGCGGTTCGCAAGCTCACCACATCCTACATGCACACATAGGCAGAGAAAGGATTGTAGGATGTGGTGAGGTACGAACCGCATCATTTGAATAGCAATTAAGCCTCCTGACTATCGGTGGAGAGCAGATATCTGAATAGTTACGATTCAAAACTGAATTATCCAGCCTAAAAGCCAAACTTAAATCCGGAAAACATGAAAACAGAGAGAGACAGAGCCATCGCCATCGCCGGGGTATTTCA
>JBEVXT010000069.1:0-13563 GCA_040505955.1 Sedimenticola sp.
GGTGCAGCAGCGAGAAGTCTATAACGGTGAGCCTGTTGACGAAGAGTGTTGTCATGGTGCCGAACGGGAGAAAGATGGTGCCGGAAAGAGGAATCGAACCCCCGACCTTCTCATTACGAGTGAGCTGCTCTACCGACTGAGCTATTCCGGCGAAGGTGGAATTATAACGTATCCCGGCTGCGGGTAACCACTGTTACAGCGGGGCGGTGAGTATAAAGAAATAGCGGGGAACTGCAATCTGAGTGGATGGTCAGCCTCTATTGCGCAGGTGCACCACCACCTCAACCTTGTCGATCTCAGTATTGGGAGGGAGCCGCCGGGGAAGCTGGAGGGAGAGTTCCCCTTCAGGAATATCGGTCAGTTCCTGGGTTTCCGGATTAAAGTAGTGGTGGTGACTGTGAGTCGAAGAGTCATAGAAAGAGCGTGTAGGTTCGACCACCAGCTCTCTGATCAGTCCCTTCTCGGCAAACAGCCCCAAGGTGTTGTAGACCGTTGCCTTGGAGACCTGCCTTCCGCTGGCATTGGCTAATGCCATCACCTGGTCGGCAGAGAGGTGCTGGGGTTTGCTCAGCATGACGGCGGCGATCTGAATGCGTTGGGCGGTGGGAGTGATGCCATGGCTGCTCAGCTGCCGGATGATCTCTCGCCGATGGGCGCTCTTCTCTTCGGTGGAAATATTCATAGCCCGATTATAGGCGGAATTTCCCGGGGGCGTCTATTCATGGCTGCAGGATATGCCACTCCGAATCTCCTACCAGCATCTATCCGCGTCATAGCCCGATTCAGCGTCAGATACACCCCGCAGTCCGGTATCGGTGAGGGTGAAGTCGCCGCAGTTATCACTGGCCTGGGAGCCGCCACTCACCCGTGTTGCAGTAGCGATAAAACTGGTGCCGATACCTGAGTTGCCAGCGACAGTTATGGTGTAGTAGTCCTCCGGGCTGGTGCTGGTATAGCCAAGGCCGCAGGCGGCGCCGGTGCAAGTACCAGGAGAGACCACCACAGTGGTATAGGTGTTGAAGTTGGAGAAGAAGATCTCCTCGCGGTTGGTCACCTCCATCAGTGCGGCATGTGCATCAGAGCGGCGGGATTTGCTTACCTGTTCGGTAAAGCTGGGGTAGGCGATGGTGGCCAGTATGCCGACAACCGCCACCACGATCATCAGTTCGATCAGGGTAAAACCTCCAGTTGCTATTCTTGATCTTTTGGAAACACTGTTTTTCATTACACTAACCTGTTATTGCTATTGGCTAAGGAGAGGGCCGTCCATGAGGGCGGCCGCTTGCCTACTGATCCTGATACCAGAAAGTTTCCACTGTCCGGAGAATCATGCCTGGATCATCGCAACCGATAAGGCCACCGCCGCCGAGGCAGATAAGGATCGGTGATTCGCTCTCACCTCCTCCAGAGCTAAAGCCAGAGTCATCAGTACCACCGGATCCGTCAGTACCACCAGATCCATCGGTACCACCGGATCCATCGGTACCACCAGATCCATCGGTGCCACCAGATCCACCAGTACCACCTTCCTCCTCTTCTTCTTCCTCTTCCTCCGCTTCCTCTTCGGGCGGTGCTTGGAAGATGGGAACAGGCGCAGAGGGAATCCCCAGTATGCTTAAACTGCTAACCCTGTCGGCCCGCTCATAACTATCAGCTGACCCGCTCCAGTCGGGACGAATCGCAGTGGCATGGGCCAGGTTGACCATGTAGAGGCGTCCGATGCCTCCACCGGCGGTATTGGCGCAGGGATCATCGCTGTTAGTGGTAATACCGGGAATAAAGGTGCTGAAAAAGAGTCTCCCTGAGAGAATCACCGTTTTTGACAGCCCCTTTTCACCATTCCAGATTAAATTACTCACGTTAAGATTGATGAACCAGCCACTCTTTGTCTTCAAGCTCGCAACTTCATCGGCGTCATCCGAACCGTCGCCTTTCTGGATTAGGTTGCCTGTTGCATCGTAGAGGTCGGTACCTGGAACCAGTGGTGAAAAGTCATCGGGCAGGCCTCCGCTAACAGCATAATCACGGAAGGCGTAGACCTGATCGCGAACTGAAGCATCGGTTGGGTGAGCCCTATCGCCACTGGCGATGGTGACCAGATTAAAGTCTGTAATATTGGAGTACCTGGAGCCTGCGATTTTAGCCACATCCGGGGGGTAGAAAAATTTTCTCTTCTCCGCCTCTGTGGATGTGCTGGAGACCGTTGCCAGACGCCCGCCATCCTGTGCATCCTGCGCATCATCTTGTCCACTTGCTGAATAACCCAGAACATACCCCAGATAGATCCGCCATAGCTGGCCGCCGGTATCACCGACATAGATGAGGTCGTCGTTGCCGTCACGGTCGGAATCGATCATAGTGACATCGGACGGGATAGGGTAGTTCATCTCTGCCAGCACCATATCCGCCCCCGAACCGGTGGGGCCCGCCCACCACTCCCGGGAACCGTCCTCAATGTCAACGATATAGATTGCCGTGCCTTTCTGTGGTGCATCGGCTGTGCTGGGGCCGAAACCGCTACCGCTGTCTTGTGCTATATCATAGCCACCACCAAAGACCAGAACCTCTTTGGTCGTGGTGGTCGGATTGCCTTCGGCATCATCTGCACCGGCAGTGCGAACGGTGGTGAACTTGGGTCTTGACCAGGTTTGCCCCAGGTAGCCGAAGTCGGTGGTGCTTCCACCCTCAATGCGCCATTTCAGGGTAGGTACGATCCCACCACTGGCGGTGGCGCTGGTGAGGGTGGCGGTCGGAGTGACATCCAGAGCGTAGAGGTTGCTGCCACCACGCCGCATACCAAAGAAGAGGTATACCTTGTCACCACCACCCGTTGCATTGGGGTCGATGGTGCCGTCGCCGTTAATATCCACAGTATAGGGTGTGATGGTGCCGTCTATACCGTAGATATGACTGCCGTTGCCGTTGCTGTTGCTTTTCAGAGCAGTCTGATTGCCGAGCAGTGCCTCGGGCATGAAGACCCACTCTTCGACACCGGTTTCGGCATTGATCATGTGCACCCCGCCGTCATTGGTGCCCATGAAAATCTTCTTGATCGGAACGCCACTGAGTCCCTGCCCGCCGGCTTCCATTCCGTAGGTGACAATCGCCGGTGAGCCATGGAGTGAGTCACCCATAGACCAGCGGTCATCAGTGACTGATGCATCGTCATCATCATCATGAATATCACGCCCGAGTATCCAGTAGATCAGGTCAGAAAAATCTTCAGTACTGAGGCTGTTGCCGTTTTCCAGCTTGGAGCGCAGGGGGTCTGTGGAATCCAGGGTCGCATCGGCGGAGGTGATTGTATTGGCGGCGGTGCCGAGGTTGACGTTGACCGGAGCAACGTCGCCTGTATAGGTGTATATGGTTCTTCCCGGATTGGCAGGAACCTTGGCGCCGGCACCGCCTGCAGTCACTTCTCCGCCATCATTGACGGTGCTCCAGAAGCTGCGGGAGGATGAGGCGAAGCTGCCGCTACTGGTGAGGGCGTTCGCGCCGGTGGAATCGAGGATATCACCGGGTTCGCATGTACCATCAGGGTTGTTTGGGCAGAGAGTGAATTTCTTCAGGTTACCGGCCCAGCGTTTTTGGGCGGTGGGTTTGAAGAGGGTGAAGTATATCTCATTGTCATGATAGAGCCTGTTGAAGGCGTTGACAGAAACTGCCGGGGCGGCAAAAGAGGTATTCTGGACCAGTACATCAGCTATGATCTGCTTGAATACGCTGGCCAGTTGTTCGGCGCTGGAGGCTGTGTAGTAGTCTCCACCGCCCGATGTGGCTATCTCACCCAGGTCTGCATCGTCGATGTTAAAGCCGATGGTATGGGTTATTACCGTCTGATTATCATCAAGAGTAGCGTTCTGATCCTCTTTATTCAGGTACTCAACCAGCTTCTTGGCGCAGCCGTAATTTCCGCTGCATGCATAGTCGCTGCCGACCATGGTGCCGATCAGTGAATCCGAGTGGTTGTTGTTAAGGTAGCCGTCAGTGAGTAGTACCTGGTAATTGGCCTGGCATGACTCCTCTATCGGGGTGATGTAGTTGGGATCTCCCGGGATAAACTCATAGATACAGTCAGTGCTTCCGGGGTTTTCGTCGGTACAGCCTGAGGTGAGTGAGCGATCCACCGAACCACCGGTATAGGAAGCCTTGTGGCTGAGGCGAGTGTTCTGATTCCTGTTGGGGCTGTTATCGCCCGCCGAGCCGTCACCGATGGTGTGACCGTAGCCACGGGTTTTTCCGTAGTAGACACTCATCCCTTTCCAGTATCTGGCCGCTTCATAGAGGGTGTCCTGCCCCGGGGTGCCGCTTTTTTGCGCCAAGCTGTCCACTGTGGTTAACAGCCGGTCACGAACAGTGGTATACCCGGTTCCCAACAGGCCCTGTACCTTGATCGTCAGGGTGGGTGAAGAGCTCGGGTCACCATCGTATGAATCTGCAACGCGCTTACCACTGCCGGTGATGAGGAAGGTCATGGCGTTGCCGGCACTCCAGCCCTGGCGGCTGGTAATCTGACGGACGATTGGTGCCAGATCAGGTGTTCTATGCTGCTCACCAACCGTATTCCATGCGGTGAGGGGTGGCGTAGTGGCCGATGTCCAGGCCACCGATGCCAGTCCCGTTGTTGCTTCAGCGATCTTGCTGCTGACACTGCTGGCGGCAGAGGAGAAAGTGCCTGAGTTGTCGGCATCATGTCCACGGATGGTCAGCGAAGTGGCTGTAGTGTCGGTCTCATCGGCGGTGAAAGTGATATATGCCTCTAGAATGGTGGTGTCTTTGGGAATATTGACCCCACGAAAGCGAATGCCCACCTTCTGTGTATCACTCTCCTCCACCATCTCCAGATCTGAGCTGCCAAGCGATGCCATAGAGCCATCTGCGTGCTCTTCTGCGTCGTCACTTCCTGAAATTACCTGGGCTTGAAAGGTCTGGTTGATGCATCCGTTAATATCGCCGCCAACGACCACTTCCTCATTGTATTCAATGTGCAGACGCGGTGCGCTGTTGCTGTTGCTGTCAAAGGAGTAGGCGATACGTTCTGCGGCATCGTTGGCGGCATTCTGTGTAAGGATAAAAGCCATGTCGTTGCCACCGCACCAGGCGCTTCGGTCTACGATCTCCTGTACCACGGTTGTGATGTCGGGTGTCTGATAACTGGTGTTCTGGATCCAGGCAGGGATGCTGTCCCAAGCGACCGTTGCAGTGGTTTTTGGGCGGCCTGAACTGCTGGAGATGTTATTGGTAGTGACGGCAAAAGTGGCTGCACTATTACTGTCTTCACCCTGGATGACCATGCTGGCGGCATCGCTGCTGCTGATCGCGGCGGTGAATTCGAGGTAGGCGTTGGTGATGGTGGCGCCCTGGGGAATAGAGATATCCTGGAAACGCAGTCCGATCTTCTGCGTAGTGGTCGAGTCAGAGCCACCAGTGTCGTAGGTGAACCGGAGCAGTGGGGCGGCGGCAGACTCACCATCATGGGCCTCGACGGTTCTTGTGCCGCTGCCCGATTTGTGCTCAATGATGATGGCCAGATCATTTTTATCGTCGTTGTCTTTGTTCCAGCCGTTGGCGGTGGTGACGATCTCCTCGATAATATTGCTGAGGGGATTGCCGGTTATTGTGAACTCTTCGTTAACGCCGAGGCCGGCAGGAATTGCCCAGTCGACTGACGTAGAGGTTTTTGTCCTGTCACTGACCTTATTGTCGTTATCAAACCTGACTGCACCAGCGGTTGCTTCGCCATAGATGGTGACGGTCAAGTCATCATCGGCTCCAGTTCTTCGCTCATCAATCTCGAACTCAATGGTGGCATCGGTGATACCGGCATCGGCGGGAACAGGTACGTCCATGAAGCGCAGACCGATGATCTGCAGGTTGCTACCGTCTTTCATCAACTCCAGGTCAGAACTGCCGTATCGCATGCTCCCACTGCTTACCCGCTCTTCAAGGGAGTCGTTGTCGTGCTCGACCCTTACTTCAATCGATCCTGACGCAGCTACGCTGGTACGATCCAGCAGGTAGAGTTGCTCATTGTTCAGGGTCACGGTGCCGGTTGAGTTCTCCTCAGCATCATCAGTGGAGGTTGCTACCGAGGTGTCAATCATACCGCCGCTGTCATCCACATCCTCAGCAGAGGCGTTGAGTTCACTCACCGGGTAGAGGACAGGACCACCCTCTTTATGGAATCGCATCAGCCCCATTCTGACATTGTTGGAGGCGTTGATGATCAGCCTGAGGGCTTCCTTCATTCGGTCGAGGCGGGTCACGCCGGTGCCGTCAGTGTTGCTCATGCTGCCCGAGGTGTCGAGTATGAGGAGCACATTGGGCAGAATGGTGCCATCTACGGCTCCGATATCGCCTACATAAATCTCGGTATCATCTGCGCTGCTCTGTCCTGTGACGAAAACCAGCAGGGCGGTGAGAAGGGTTCTTGCCAGTGTCTGTTTAGTCATGGTATACACTCTGTAAAGTGTTATTGCTCTTGGACACGCAGGTAGAAGCCCTTGTGTATCCTGGTGCTGGAGAGGACGTCGGATGAGCTGTTTTGTACCTCACCGGTACTTTCCACTTCGAATGTGGCGTGTTTTATGTAGGTGCCATCGGCCGCATCGTCTGTGGTTGCGCCAGGGTCAAAATTACCAAGATGGGTGCGTGCAACGTCATAGACACCGATGTAGTCGTCGCCGGTTTTGCTCTGGGGTTCCGGATCGTAGGAGTCTATATTCCGGATTCCCAATGAGGCGGCCTTGGCGCCCGATTCAGCGGCCTCAAATGCACGGTTTTGTGACTGAAAATTACCGGCCATTTGCTGTTCTTGTCGCGTGGTGTTGAGTGCGGTGATGCCAATGAGTGTCATTACCAGCAACATGACCATGCAGGCGACCAGCACCGCACCCCCCTGATATCCGGTATTCAGCAAGTGACCCCTCTGTATCTGTCTGCTCATGATCACAGGTTCCTGGCTTGTATGGTGGTGGTGAAGGCTCGGCGGCGGCGGCGCTCATTGGGGAATGATGTCGCACCTATCTTGACGTAATCATCTCGGGTGTCCTCCTCCAGGCCATACTCCCTGATGGAGCTGGAGAGGAGTGATATTCGTACGCTGCGAATGCTACTCCAATTGGTGTCACTAGCCGCAGTGACATAGCTTTGGGGCAAGCTGTTGTTGTCGGTGACCTCACCATAGAGGATCTGCATATCCTCAATCCCCTCTACCAGTACTTCATCATTACGCATCAGCGCTGCGCCACCGTCATCATCGCTGCGTATAGAGTAGCGAACGGCATTGTATGCGCGAACGATAACAGGGTCTTTGGGATCCAGAACATAAGGCTTGCTCAGGTTGGTAGAGGAATTTCCACTGGCTGTGTGCTCCAGATCACCACCGTCGGGATCATTGGTGACTTTAAAAATATCGGTCGATTTACAGTCAGCGATGGCAACGAGATCTCCTTCCTTGATGGTGTTGTCCTCCGTGATATCGATAGCGGCGTTACGCGAGGTCATTGATGTCTCAAGGTTGGGGCCATCCGGGTCGATGTAGCGTAGGGTGATGGTGTCGGTGCCTGTGCGGATGTTGGCCTCATCAGTATCATTCGCGCCCTCCATGCCCAGAGCGCTGACATCGGTAGCGGTGAATTTCACCGAACTGGCGTCGTTGGCGCAGCCGTAATAGCCCGCCATGCGGATGTCATACTTAATAAATTCGAGGGCGAATCGGGCGTTTTCCTGAATCCGCCCCAAGTCTTCCTGGAGGGTGTAGGTCTTCTTGCTGGTCAGCCAGGTGGCGGCGGCGGCACCGATCAGAATCAGGCTGATAAGCATTGCCACCATCAGCTCTACCAGGCTGAAGCCGGCACCCTTCTTTTTTGAAATTATCATATCTCAACCATCCAGCTTTGGCTGCTTGTGGTGGCTGCGGAGGCCCCCCTCTGACGCCAGCGGTCTGACCAGGATACGGTGATGGTGAACTCATTGCCGTAGGTGCCGTCTGGTTCGCTGACTTCCAGGGAGCCGCCAGGCAGACTCTCTCTAATCGCTACACGCCAGCAGAGAATGGCATTGGCAGTTGTAATGCTATCAAAGCTGCAGTTGTTAGTGCTGTCAGCCGCGCCATAATCTTCGGTGCTGCTGTAGTCACCGTTAAGAGCCCAGTCTCGGTTGATGCGCATACGTTCGATGACGTCATAGGCGAGGGTGGTGGCCTGACTACGGATGTAGGCGTCCTGACTGAACTTGACGCCGCTGGTCTGCAGTGCGGCGAGACCCAAAAGGCCCACCGAGAGGATTATTAGGGCGACCAGTACTTCAATCAGGGTCACTCCTGCAATTTTAGGTATCTTTTTTTCTTGCTTCATTGTTTCGCCTCAGGAGGCTCCTAATTAAGGGCAGGTGTCCGATTCACTGACACTGAAACTGACTCTGCCTGTTCTCTCTACACTGATTTGACGGACTGGCTCCCCTGAGCCGGCGCAAAGATCGAGGGTGTCCAATTGATCGACGCTGCCATCCGCCGAGTAGGTGAATTCACTGTAATTGCCAGCGCTGTTGAGGGTGATTGCACTACTGAGTTTGGGTATCTGCTTAAGAACAGTGACACCACTGGGTTGCGTCGCTTCCCAGCCATCATCTGCTGTCCAGTTTGGGGTGCCGCCGCCGGCTATGGCCCAACCCTCCTTACCCCACTCGTTGGTTGCGGTGCTGTTGTCGGCTACAGCAACGGTGATGTCAGCTCTCAGCTTCAGCGCCTCACTGCGGGCCAGCCCCATCGAGCTGATGAAACTATTGGCCGCAGTGGCAAGGCGGTTGTTTTCCACCATGGCCGTATAACTTGGGACAGCGATGGCAAGCAGTATGCCAGCAACAGAGAGGGTTACCATCAACTCCACCAAGGTAAAACCTGTAGTCTTCTTTTTCATACCATTTAATCTATAAGAGTTTAAAAGCCGTTATCAAGTCCCTTTGGATGAACGGTAGTAAATCCCGGATAAACGGTATGCTTAATACGATTACTGTGAACCAGTCTGCAGTGAGCGGGGTAGTGAGAAGACTACATTTTCCTCGTGACCGGTGATCGATGAGACACTGCTGACGCCGGCTTGCTGAAGATGCTTGATCACATTTTCCACCAGTATTTCCGGTGCCGAGGCGCCGGCGGTGACGCCTATCAGGCTCACGCCTTTAAGCCATGGCGTCTGGATGTCGTCGGCCCCATCGATAAGGTAGGCAGGGGTGTCGAGGTTTTTTGCGATCTCTCGCAGGCGGTTGGAGTTGGAGCTGTTGGGGGAGCCCACTACCAGTACCAGGTCGCACTGGCGGGCCAGCTCTTTTACCGCATCCTGGCGGTTCTGGGTGGCGTAGCAGATGTCGTTCTTTTTTGGCCCCTGAATCTCCGGAAAGCGCTCTCGTAGTGCATTGATCACCTTGGCGGTGTCATCCATGGAGAGGGTGGTCTGGGTGACGAAGGCAAGTTTTGCCGGGTTCTTTATCTCCAGTTTCCCCACATCGTCCGGGGTGGCGACTAGGTAGATGCCGCCGATATCGGTTTTTTTCTCATACTGCCCCATGGTGCCGACCACTTCGGGGTGTCCCGGGTGACCGATCAGAATCACTTCGTGGCCATGGAGGCTGTAGCGGGACACCTCCATATGCACTTTGGTCACCAGCGGACAGGTGGCGTCAAAGACCTGCAGATCGCGCTGTTCCGCCTCCTGCCGCACTCTCTGGGAGACGCCGTGGGCGCTGAAGATAACGGTGTTGCCGTCGGGAATTTCGTTTAGCTCATCGACGAAGCGTGCCCCCCGTGACTTCAGGCTCTCGACGACGAAGCGGTTGTGCACCACTTCGTGGCGGACGTAGATGGGGGCACCGAAGATCTCAAGGGCGCGATCAACGATCTCGATGGCGCGATCCACTCCGGCACAGAAGCCCCGGGGGTTGGCGAGAAGTATCTTCATTGCCCGCCGGAGACCTCCAGTATCTGCACGGTAAAGGCGATGTCACTGCCGGAGAGGGGGTGGTTGAAGTCCACCTCCACTTGCTCATCACCGATCTCGCCGATGATGCCGGCCACCTCATCACCCGCCGGTGTCTCAAAGCCGATCACCAGGCCTGGCTCCAGCTGCAATTCCGGGGCAAAGTCGCTACGGGCTACCAGCTGAACCTTCTCCTCATCCCAGGGGCCGAAGGCGTCATCCTCTTCGACGATGATGCTCTGTTTGTCCCCCGCCTTGAGGCCGTAGAGCACTTGCTCAAGCCCCTCGGTCAGACTGCCTTCCCCCAGAGTAAGGGTGGAGGGCTCCTCATCAAAAGTGGAGACCGCTTCGGTGCCGTCGTTGAGGGCAAGGGAGAAGTGGAGGGTGACGGTGCTGCCGGGGGTGATGGTGGGGGTTTGCTGTGACAAGGTAGATATCCTGTTTCAAGTGTTGTGACGAGATATTATTGGCCGGTGTTCAATCCGGAACGTAACTATGTCAGTTGGCGCCAGGTATTGTTCTGGCGTAGGAGCGAACTCAATGCCATTAACTTAGGAAAAAAACTCCCTGTAAACATCAGGCTCGTCATTCCCGCGTAGGCGGGAATCCAGGAGGGCAGCGCTCCGTAGTGCTGGATACCCGCCTGCGCGGGTATGACGGGAAAGAGGAGAGCTTGACCTCTGGGTTCCGGCCTATGCCGGGATGACCGTGGTATTAGGCTTAAGTTAGTGGTATTGAGTTCGCTCCTACAACAGTTCCGTTCCACCATAAATGGGACTTTTAGAATTCCATGATTATTCAGCACTCTGCCATAACTATTCAGACTGCTCATAAAGCCTGCCAGTTCAAGGCGCAAAATGTGATTTTACATGTACATGAGTCAATGGTCATTTTGTAATGCATGAGTGGCAGATTTTAGGGGTGAGCTGAATAGTTACTCTGGAACTATGGCCCAATGGGTTCCGGTTTGCTCCAAAACACCTCCTCCCCACCGTTCTGACGTGCCAGTGTGCGTGCCATGACAAACAGCAGGTCGGAGAGGCGGTTGATATATTTGAGTGCGCCTGGGCTTACCTCTTCATCCGACAGTCGGGTAAGGGCGGTCAGGCGCCGTTCGGTGCGGCGGCAGACGGTTCTTGCGTGGTGACAGCTTGCCGCTGGGAGATTGCCGCCAGGGAGGATGAACTCTCTGAGTGGCGGCAGATCAGCGTTGAGGCTGTCCAACTGCTGCTCCAGTTGGCTCACGGCATACTCTGTGATCACCAGATGCCCTGGTATCGCCAGCTCGCCGCCGAGGTTAAACAGGTGCTGCTGTATCTCCGTCAACATTTTGCTGATCTCTTCGCCGGGCTGATGAGCAATGAGCAGGCCGATCAGGCTGTTCAACTCGTCGATGCAGCCAATCGCCTCCATACGCGGGCTCTCCTTCTCCACCCGGCTGCCGTCACCAAGGCCGGTGGTGCCGTCGTCGCCGGTGCGGGTGTAGATTTTCGAGAGTCGGTAGCCCATGGTGCGGCCCTTGTGTGATTATGGGGAAAGTGAAGATTATACCAGTCGGTGCCGGTTGGTAGTTATTTCCTGCCAATGGTCTTAAACTGCGCCTCACGATCTGAACCATTCTGGAGATTACCATGTTGATTGAAGGGCCCATGAACATATCCATCGCCGACCCCGCCAGCGGAGAGGGAAGGGTGTTGTTGATTACTTTCACCGAGGCGTTCCAGGAACTTGATACTCCGGCACAGGGGAAGGCGTTTCGTGAGCATCTGCAGGTGCTGCAGGAGGGCATTGCCGCCATCGGCGATGAGAACGACCACACCCGCGCCGGGATGATGATTGTACAGCAGTTTGCCGAGCAGTTACTGCCCCACATAGTGAGCGGCGATCTGGCGCTGGAAGAGAGTATGGTGATCCAGATCTCCGACGAGTCCCAGGCGGTGGCGTTGGATTCTCTGCTCAACCCCTGATTACACCTGAAACTCAGTCATTATTTGTATTAAGTTAAAACAGCCGAAAATGAACGCAAACAGACGCGAATTTGGCTCATTATGTAAAGTGGCGAAACTATTCAGGTGATTGATGCGGTTCGCAAGCTCACCACATCCTACATACAAGCATTGGCAGAGATAGGATTATAGGATGTGGTGTGGTACGAGCCGCATCATTGCGAATAGCAATAATCTCTCTTGTGTATCGGTGGAAAACAGATACCTGAATGGTCACAAAGTGGCTATGAATATTAATCTGGAACTCAAGCGTAGGAGCGAACTTGTTCGCGAAGAGCACGTTCAGGAGTCCATCGCGAACAAGTTCGCTCCTACAACATCTTTGTTCCATTATTAACGTGGTTTTCAGGATTTTGGTGCAGAGTCGGTTTATGTAAAGATTGTGTCACTCAAGAGGCACCAGGTTAACCATTAGATGAGCAACGCAGTACCACAGATCGGTTTTGTCAGCCTTGGTTGCCCGAAAAACCTGGTCGACTCAGAGCGAATTCTCACCCAGTTGCGTGCAGAAGGCTACGCTATCGCTCCCTCCTATGAGGGCGCTGACCTGGTGGTGGTCAACACCTGCGGTTTTATCGATCCTGCGGTGGAGGAGTCTCTGGAGGCGATTGGCGAGGCGCTCAACCGTAACGGCCAGGTGATTGTCACCGGTTGCCTTGGCGTCAACGAAGCGGATGTACGCCAAGCCCATCCCGGTGTGCTGGCGGTGACTGGCCCCCATGCCTACGAGGAGGTGATGACCGCTATTCATCAGCATGTCCCGCCCCCCCACGACCCCTATACCGGCCTGACGCCACCCCAGGGGGTTAAGCTGACGCCACGCCACTACGCTTACCTGAAAATTTCCGAGGGGTGCAATCACCACTGCAGTTTCTGCATCATCCCGCAGCTGCGTGGCGACCTCGTCAGCCGCCCTATCGGTGAGGTGGTGCAGGAGGCGGAGAATCTGGTGGAGGCTGGTGTGCGTGAGTTGCTGGTGATCTCCCAGGACACCAGTGCCTACGGCGTTGACCTCAACTATCGCCCTGATCTGCTCGGCGGTGATCTGGTAAAGACCCGGCTGAAGGAGCTGAGTGAAGAGCTGGGTGAGTTTCAGGCGTGGGTACGTCTGATGTATGTCTATCCCTACCCCAGCGTCGATCAGTTGATACCGTTAATGGCGGAGGGACATATCCTCCCCTATCTTGATATGCCGCTGCAGCACGGTGATGAGACCATACTGCGGGCAATGAAGCGCCCGGCGGCAACCGAGAGGGTGCTGGATCGCATCGCCAACTGGCGCAAAATCTGTCCAGATCTGACCCTGCGCAGCACCTTTATCGTCGGCTTCCCCGGTGAAACCGATGCACAGTTTGAGACCCTGCTCGCGTTTCTCCGCGAGGCACAGCTGGATCGGGTGGGGGCCTTTGCCTACTCCCCGGTAACGGGTGCGTCGGCCAATCGGCTCCCCGATCAGATTGCCGAAGGGTTGCAGCAGGAGCGGCTGGCCCGCTTTATGGAAGTTCAGGCGCAGATCAGCTCAGCGAAACTTGCAGCAAAAGTGGGTCGGGAGATGGTGGTGCTGGTGGATGAGGTGAGCGAAG
>JBEVXT010000070.1:0-4181 GCA_040505955.1 Sedimenticola sp.
CACCGTTACCTTGCAGGTTACGATGGCCATCGGCACCGACTTTATGCATTGCTTCGGCACCGATCTTATCCGCCCCCTCAAACTGCACCTCCTGGAAATTACGAGTCGGTAATCCACCATAGCGGTTCATTATCGCCATCATGGCGGCGGTGCCGTCTCGGGCGAGGCTCTCTCGTCCGGGGCTTACTGCGAGCTTTTGTTTGCTCTCCGCCACCTGACGATTGAACTCCTCCGGCCTGGCGGCGGAGACCCCTTGTGTACCGCGTACAGCAATCGCTTTGAGATTTTTTGATCCCATCACGGTGCCGACGCCGGAGCGACCGGCGGCACGGTGCAGGTCGTTGACAATACAGGCATAGAGCACACCCGCTTCGCCCGCCCGGCCAATTGAAGCGACTTTTAGTTGTGGATCCTGGTGGGTTTTTTGTAACCACTCCTCGGTACTCCAGACCGTGGTACCCCAGATAGTATCGGCGGGGAGAAGGGTGATCTTGTCATCGACAATATGGAGGTAGACAGGCGCGGGAGCGCGCCCTTTGATGATCACCAGATCGTAGCCCGCCAGCTTCAGCTCGGCGCCGAAAAGACCACCGGAGTTGGAACAGGCGATAGCACCGGTGAGTGCGCCCTTGGTAATCACCGAATAGCGGCTGCTGGTGGGGGCGGAGGTGGCGGTGAGCGGCCCGGTGGCAAAGATCAGTACATTGTCTGATCCCAGGGGGTCGGCTGTCGGATCCATCTCTTCATAGAGGTAGCGAGTGCCCAGGCCCCGTTGTCCCAGATAGAGGTCGGCCCACGTTTGGTTGAGCGGTTCATTTGCGATGTCGCCGGTGGTCAAGTCGATGCGCAGAATTTGTTTTTGCCAGCCCATGGATTCTCTCCCGATTGGTATTTATCGGCCGTGTAATCTAGTACGCCGGTTTCATTCGGCATAGAGTACTTATTATCAGGCGATTGCGGAAGAAATTTCGTAACTATTCAGCTCACCCCTAAACCCCGCCATTTCTGATTTAAAAAACAATCATTTGCACACATAAACTCGCATTTCATGTCTTTTTATCCTTAAACCGGCTCTGTAGCAAAATCCTGAATACCACAGTTATGGTGGAACGGCGGTGTTGTACAAGGAGCGAACTTGTTCGCGATGGACTACGAAACGTGCTCTTCGCGAACAAGTTCGCTCCTACGCCTGAGTTCCGGATTCCCGTGCTGAATAGTTATGGTATTTGAGTGGGTATATAAGCGTCGCAGGAGGTAGGATGCCCTTACCAGTATCGAACCCGGCCGGTATCGAGGTGAACAAAATTGGAGCCGCTGTAGAGGCCGACACCGCCGGCTTTCTGTGCCTTCGCCGCCCGTTGGAGTTGTCTCAGATCGTGCCCCGGCAGGCGGATATCGATCGCCTTGCCCTTCATATGCAGGCTCTGTTTGGCGACTCCGCTGCTTCTGCTGCGCAGCATATTGTTGGTCTTGGGTGAGCGGTAACCGGAGATAATGTGAAACGGCCGCCAGGTGTCCAGTTGCTGTTGCAGGTGATGAAGCAGGTTGAGCAGCTCCGGGTCGATGGGGTGGGTGTCGTCGGTACGGTGATCCCGCAACAGGTGATTGATTTCGCCCAGGCCGTCGCTGAGATACTCCCCAGCGGCCCAATAGGTGACCTTCAGTTTTTCACCGGTGTGGGTATGGTGGAAGGAGAGACGGCGCTCCGGAGCGATGGCTTGGGAAAGTGAAGGGGGGAGTATCAGGCCGACGGCAATACCACTGCCACCGACCAGAAATCGGCGCCGCCCGAGGTTAACCCCGGTATCATCTCTATTGTTGTATCCAGCGGCCATGACAGCTTCTGAACTCCCCGTCTAACATTTTGATCTTTGGTTGTTTTATCGCTTACCCACGACAGGTGCAGGGTATAACAATTTGACCTTTGATGCCACTCAACAAAGATATTGACGGCGGAGGACTATCCATGCCGAATACCATTTTCTACTCTTCGCCGAGGCTGATGCTCCCACTACGGTAGGCGAGGGCGGATGGTGTGTTGTTCCGTTGTAGTGCCTGAATCAGCGGCTGGTTGAGGTGATAGCCGTCGGGGCGGAATTGAATCACTCCAAACTCATCAACCCAACTGGTGAGATAGACCAGATAGATGGGAACCGGTTTGGGCAGTGTGGTTCTCTGGGTCTTTCCCGAAGCGACCTGTTCCCCAAGGGGGGTATCGAGGGCTTGGGCTTTATCGCCCAACAGCATCTCCGCCAGGTACAACGGGTGCTCGACACGGATGCAGCCGGAGCTGAAGGCGCGCAGATTACGCTCAAACAGCTCCCGGCTCGGGGTGTCGTGGAGGTAGATATTGTAGGGGTTGGGCATGTAGAACTTGAGTTTGCCCAGGCTGTTGTCATCGCCCGGATGCTGGCGCAGGGTGAAGGGGAAGTTTTTTCGGTTGTAGAGGCTCCAGTCGATCATGTCAGGGTCTTCCACACTCCAGCCGTCATCGGTACGGCGCAGCACATCGATCCTCTTCTTTTCAAAGTAGTGACTGTCCCGCCGTTGTAGCGGCAGAAGATCCACCACGGCGATGCGTTTCGGAACCGTCCAGTAGGGGTTGACCACCAGATGGGTGATGCGGCTGCTGAAAGAGGGGGTTTTGCGCCAGCGCTTGCCGTTGATGCTTCGTTTCACAAGGGAGGTTTTGTCCCCCTCTACCAGTCGTATCTCAAATCCTGCGGTGTTGACCAGAAGGTAGCGCTCCCCCAGATCATGGGGAAGCCAGCGCCAGCGCTCCATGTTTGCCCGCAGTTGCTCAATACGGGAGGCGACCGGCACGTTCATTGCCTCCCGAGTCTTTGTTCCGAGCACTCCATCCACCTCCAATCCGTGACGGAGTTGGTAATGGGTTACCGCCGCCTCCAGTTCACTGTCGAAGTTCTCTCTCTCATCGGGAATTGTCCCCAGGTAATCCCCCTCGATAATCAGTCGTTGTCGCAGCAGGGGAACGGTACGGTCGGTATCGCCGGGGTGGAGTGAGGGGCCAGAGGGCAGCGTTGACCAGCCGCCGGATGCGGCAATCCGACGGTAGAATTCGAGGGCGCCCTTGAGTGCAGTGTAGAATTCATCATCAGGAGGCAGGGTGTCGAAGAAAGATTTCAATCCCCCTTTAGCGAGGCTTTGGTGGAGCTGTAGGGGGGCATTGAAGGGCTCCTGATCTATGCGCCAGAGAGGATCGATGGCCTGTCCTGAATAGCGCCCGTTGCGCAGGTCGTTGACCAGACGCACAGCGACTCCCGAGATCAGGGCGTCAGCCTCCGCCGCCTCCGCCAGGTTCTCGGCCGGTGGTAGGGTGATAAGGGCTGAGAGGTGGTAATCCTCGGGATTCAACCCATCCCTCTCTGCTTTGTTGATCTGCTCGATCAGCTGGTTGACCTGATGGCTGCGCTCCAACCCCTGGTGCCAGAGGGGCTGCAGGTTGCCGGCAAGATAGAGCTCCCCGAGTTGAGACCAATCGGGTGCCACCGGGGTAGCTGTGCTGGTGTGCTGGCTCCCGGACGCGCTATCTCTGGCAGCGGTAGTGAGCGCCAACGCTGGCAGCAACAGCAGGGCAGACAGCCCCCAGTGGATCAGTTTAAGTCTCTGCATCGTTCACACTGACAGGGAAGTTATAACTTCCCTTCAGTATAGACCCCGGCTGCTGCCGATGCCCTGTTTTCAACGTATATCGGGATAGTGAGCAAAAAACAACGGACACTCCGTGTTGATAGCTACTGTTTTGATAAACTGGAGGTGTTGGTTCGGCCATGTTTTAATGATTTTCCCAAGGATTCCAATGTCATTTATGATGCTGGCTCTTCACGATATATTGAAAACCATTGTGAATGAAATAAAGTGGTATTTATGGAAACGAGCTTGCCCGCGATTGAGTCCGAGGTGTGTTCTTCGCAAAGAAGTTCGCCTCTACAATCGACATCAGGAGCATTGTACAGAGCTATTTGATCTTACTTTTAAGGAAATATTAATGAAAACCTCCCTACTAAAAAGATTATTATTGTTTTTTTCGCTGCTGACTATAAGCAGTGGTATAAATGCTCAAGAATTTACCCTGATTACAGAAAATGCCCCACCAAATTCATTTATAGAAAATGGCAGGCTTACAGGAAGAGCCGTAGAAATCATCCAGGCTGTTTTGA
>JBEVXT010000071.1:0-3919 GCA_040505955.1 Sedimenticola sp.
CTGCCATGGAGGATGATGATCCAGTGATCTTCCTGGAGCCCAAGCGACTCTATAACGGCCCCTTTGACGGTGACCCTGACAAAGCGGCAGCGGGCTGGAGCAGCCACCACAAAGGTGAGGTGCCAGCTGGCCGCTATACCGTCCCTATTGGTAAGGCGGAGATTGTTCGTGAGGGTAGCGATGTCACCGTGATCACCTACGGCACCATGGTGCATGTGGTGGAGGCGGCGGTAGCCGGCTCCGGATTTGATGCCGAGGTGATCGACCTGCGCACTGTCGTCCCACTGGATATCGACACCCTGGCGCAATCGGTGCAGAAGACTGGCCGCTGCGTGGTTGTCCATGAAGCGACGTGTTATTCGATCTGACGGGATATTTGGGTGGATTTTCACCGCTATACCGACAAGGGGCAGGGAAAGAAGTGCTTTGCGCTCGCTAAAATCCACCTGAAGATGACACGATACACCGCTGGGTGCAGTGAAGTAGGTTGATTTTATGGGTTTAAATTCCTATCTTTTTATGCAAGATCCCGCTGACCTACCATCCTGTTCCTGATATTGCCTTATCATTTTTCGCCCAGGCAGGGTAGTCTAATGCCTCAATATCATATTGGTGCTTGAAAACAGCCGCAGAATAAGTGATTCAGTACGACGTGGGTTAAAAATAGGAGAAAGGAGAGGACGAAATAGCGATTACGGATAACCGGGGTTATGTTAACAGGCAACGGCGGGTTTCTTGGGTCTGCTGATGGCGCAAGGTGCCGCATCTGCTGAAAGCAAATTCCTATCCCTAGAATAGGGTGATGTTATCTGAACTTGCAGACTCTTTCGAGGCAACATTCGGTCTACCGGTGGAGATCGTATCGGGAGGGAACTCTGCCAATCTGGAGTGGGGATTAAGCGGTGCAGAGATTGGCCGGATCAACGATGATGTCCCCTTTCTTGACCAAGGAAGTGAGGTCCGCATCAAGACATGCTATTTCTGCCAATTCGACGCAAGAAGAATTGGAAGCATAAAAGCCCGTTTACCGCAGCTCTTAGTATGACAATATGCTAGTTGTGTTAGCAGTACTTGTATATTTTTCTGAATTTATTTGATTTTCACGCAAAATATTAGAACTAGGGTTGGAGAAATTTATCATGTCGGCGAATTTACGAATTAACAAAGACTTAAATATTGTGCCCTTTGTCAGTGTTGACAATATGATGAAGATCGTTGGAAAAATTGGACTGGAAAATATGCTCAAGGGCATTGCTGCCTATATCGAAGAGGACTTTAAGCGCTGGCAGCTATTCGATAAAACTCCTCGGGTGGCTTCACATTCACACAAGGGTGTGATCGAACTTATGCCTACCAGTGACGGAGAGTTGTACGGATTTAAGTATGTAAATGGCCATCCTAAAAACATGAAAGAAGGGCTACAGACGGTGACCGCATTTGGCGTGCTGTCCAGAGTTTACACTGGGTATCCCATTTTGTTTTCGGAGATGACCATACTCACCGCCTTGCGTACAGCCGCCACCTCTGTTGTGGCTGCAAAGTACTTGGCACGTGAAGATTCAAGCTGCATGGCGATTGTCGGTAATGGTGCTCAATCCGAGTTTCAGGCATTGGCATTTAAATCCATACTCGGTATCGATAAGTTGAGGCTGTATGACATCGATTCTGTAGCGACCCAAAAATGCACTTACAATCTAAAAGGGCATGGCTTTGAAATTATGCCATGTCATTCAGCTTATGAAGCTGTTCAAGATGCGGATATCGTGACCACCGAAACGGCAGATAAACAGTGCGCCACAATACTAACAGATGACATGATCGGCCCCGGCGTTCATATCAATGCTATAGGTGGAGACTGCCCGGGTAAAACTGAATTGTCCAAAGAAATTTTGCTACGCTCGGATATTTTCGTGGAGTACACCCCCCAAACCCGTATCGAAGGTGAGATACAGCAATTAGAGAATGGTTACCCGGTTAACGAACTGTGGCAAGTTATTCGAGGCGAGCTGGATGGTCGAAAAAATAGTCAGCAAATCACACTGTTTGACAGTGTAGGCTTTGCTATTGAAGATTTCTCTGCACTACGATATATCCGCGATCAGTTAAGCAAGCCCGGCATGAGTGGGATGTATGAGAATCTGGACATGATAGCCGATCCTGACGATCCACGGGATCTATATGGGATGGTTTTACGTTCCGGCAATATGTCTAAAGTCGCATAACTTCTACATTTTTGATATGCGAGTCATCCAGAGTACTTACACCATATGCAGAGACTTGCCTGATGAGTTTCAATGTTTTGACTGCCGAAATTTCCCATGAAACCAATTCCTTCAGCCTTCACAAAACCGGCCAAAGAGCCTTCATGGCTCACTATGCGCTGATGGGCGCAGCAGCCATTGCAGAGCGTGGCGCGGAGAATACTGAGCTTGCTGGTTTCCTTGATGCAGGCCGTACGCATGGCTGGCAAGTCAATCATGTCCTCAGTGCCGCTGCCGGGCCAAGCGGCAAAATCAGGCGCAAGGCGTTTGATTGGCTTTGTGAGCCAATTCTTTCCAGCATCAAAAATCATCAATACGACGGATTGCTCCTTGGCTTACATGGTTCGATGGGACTTGAGTTCAGTGAAGATGGCGAAGGTGAACTGCTTTCGCGTATCCGCAGTCTGGTGGGCAGCACAATGCCGATTGCTATCACCCTGGATCTACATGCAAATGTCAGTGAGCAGATGTGTGCATTGGCTGACATCATTGTTTCATTCAAGACCTATCCGCATATCGATATGCGCGAGACCGGTTGTCATGCGGGAGAAATTCTCCAGCGAATGATGGCAGGCAAAATCAAACCACGCACCATCCGCGTGAGTCGTCCCATGCTCGAAGAAGTCAATGGTGGTCGAACAGACATCGGCCCTATGGTTGAGCGCCTTGCCGCAGCTCGAACGTATGAGGAGCATGCGGACGTCTTCGCTGTTAGCATCAATGCAGGTTTCGCCAGTGCCGATGTCGCAGCCGTTGGGCCAACGGTGCTGGTGACTGGACAGGGAGATTTTGCTGCACACACTGCCTTCGCTGAAACGATCGCTGATGATATCTGGAACCGACGCTTTGATGTGCTCAACGACTATCTTAGCGCTGCCGAGGCAGCAGCAATTGCAGCGACCTACGAACCAGGCAAGGGGCCGCTGATCATTGCAGACTATGCGGATAATCCTGGGGCCGGTGGTTATGGCGACTCAACGGAACTGTTGCGGGAATTGCTCAATGCGGGTGTGACCAACGCCTGTTTTGCCCCCATGGTGGATGGCGGAGTCGTGCAGACATTACAGACTTCAGTTGTTGGCGAACCTGTTCAGATTACTCTTGGTGGTAAGACCGATCCAGACTTCGGTGGTAGCCCACTTGTAGTAGAGGCCCGCCTCGTTTCTCTCAGCGACGGGCGTTTCTCTGGTGATGGTCCAATGATTCATGGGCTCCACGGCAGCTTCGGCCCCAGTGCTGTTATACGTGTTGGCGGCATTGAGATATTGGTGGTCACCACCCCCCGCCAAATACTTGATCTGCAGCAATTTAAAGCCTTTGATATCGACCCGCAAAGCAAGCATGTTGTGGCACTAAAGTCGATGCATCATTTCCGCGCCGCGTTCGAACCGATTGCGGGACAAATAATAGTCTGTGACAGTGGCGCACTTTGCACCCCGCGCTACGACCGGCTGCCCTATCAAAACGTACCGAGACCGATTTTTCCTCTCGATCAGGTAGAAATGTAGTAACGTCTGGGGAATATTGCGCTCAGACAAGCGGGTTCGCGTAGGTCTGGTTTGGATTTTGCGTATTTATTTGCGGCAAACATCAACGGTTCCCCGCTACATCACTGGCTGAGTATTGCAGGTAATCAGGTTTCAATTTAAAAAAGCTGA
>JBEVXT010000072.1:0-3717 GCA_040505955.1 Sedimenticola sp.
AAAAAAAGACATTTATTCCTATAATAAATTATATATTATACGCAATTTCCACTAATAAATTTGTGACGTATAAAGCCCCAAAATGAGCGTTTTTGATACAGTGTATGAATATTTTGTGACGTAATTTTGCACACTGATGTCGCATGGACGTGTTCTAAGGGAAATATTTCCTTTGAGGAAATAAATCCCTCATAATCATGGTAAATCGCTGTTTAGCGTCAAACATACTACTTTCCCTACCCACAAGCCAAATATTTATTTTCTATGATTGTAGTGAATAGGTAGCGGGAGGGGAAACATTTAAATATTTTATTTTTGGCCAAAAATTCTGGGGGTGAAATTTGTAGGTTCAGTTTTTAAATGTATGTATCATGGGAAAGGCAACAAATTTCCGTTGAAATGGCAGTAACACACATTTACATTGAATTTCTGACACAGATGCAACATGTAACTGACCACTCAGACCAGACACTTTTGTGATTCGTAAGTTCATTGATGGCAGAGGATACGTGAAGAAATTTCTCATATTATTATATTTTTCGTAAACCACCAGTTTGTCTGCGTCCTCATTCTGTGATAGAATGTTGCGTACAAGAGCCACATTATCTGCTATCATAATGCAGTTATCTCCTTGATTAACAGAAATGTAATAATCAGGCAAATGTACTTCTTTAAATTGAAGATATAAGTGTAACTGCCTGGGCACAGGACCGTGTGCATGTTTTTTCTTAGCAGTAATGACACTGTGTATTGGTTGACGCCCAAGAGGATAATTTCGTTCTGAAAGTCGTCTAATAACCTGTTGCAATGGTAAGCTGGGCTTTCTTACAAGTTTTTTCAAATTTCCCAAGAAGCTTTCAAAGGCAAAACTGGAGAAGTTGTCAAGTACCCCAAAGTTTCTAGCATCTTCTGCTAAATGGGTAAGACAATGCACATTATAGACATACATGTCTTCACCATAAATCTGTCCAAACTGCTGCACGAACAAACATAGTATTTTGCCTGCATATTCACGATAAGTTTCAAACAGAAAATCACAAGACAAACATAATATGCCCACGAAAAGTAGAAGAAAGTGTTTGTACATTGCTGAAGAGAGGTGAAGTCTCAATACAATGGGACCCGTATATAATAAAAACAGTCGGAATTCAGTAGCCTTCCACCTTTCCATTTCAAACAAGGATCTTCCTTTTCTGTGGAATTCCCTCGGAATGTAGCTCTTGAGGATCAACACACTGTCTGAAATCAACCGAATGGTTTGAAGCCCAATTCTACAGCTGTTAGTAAGGGGACCTTTCATCCATAACCAAATCAAACGCCTCATAACTCCAAGGCACACAAGGTGCATATAATCTAGAGGAAATTGTGTCACCATACCAACAGGCAGGCGTCTGAATGGCGAAGGTGCCAAGTGATGTTCTTCATTCAGCATTTCGTCAAAAGAAGCATCAGTCCTTCTCGGTGCATTGGTTTCTGGAAAGGTAACTTTTCCTTTCCATACGCCTCTCTGTGAACATTTGTCGCACCCAAAGTATCCACTATGACCTTTACAGCATTTAACGAAAGCCCTAGCTGGTGTATCACAGATAACACAAGACAGACTGAATGTAATTTGATAATCTACATCATTTACATGTACAGTTATACCATTTTGAATCAAACTGTCCAACTCCTCAGTGAGTTGTTGCGTATATTCAGATATGTCCTGGGGTTTTTGATTTCCAACCAACAGACCAATTATGAATGGGCTTGTAACAGCCGGAATGACCAGTTTACCTAGAATTGGCCAAAACTGTGTGTTAGAACTCTTAAATAAAGGAAGCCCATCAATATTAAGTTGTATCGAAATCTCTTGAATACTTTCAATAGGCTCGGGCAATGATAAAATCAGGGATTTCACATTTTCACAAATACCAAAATGGTAATAGGAGCCACCAGCAACATCAAGAATATTATATACCTTTGCTGTTTTTAACAGAGTTCTTGCATCTTTGGGCAAGTTACCATGGTAAGGGCGTAAAATACGCAACAATTCATTAACAGACGCTTGACTCGAACCAAACTTTGTTGCCCATTCAGCCAGATCTAATGCCAAATCACCGTGTTCATCTGGTTCTGAATCTGAATCGAACTCTGAATCAGATGACGGAAAAGTTTCGAAGAATTCTTCATAATTTTCGTTCACAACAGTATTCTCGACATCACTGTTTATTTCACAACTATTTTGATCCAACACATTGTCCACTTCATTACAAATCTCTCTGTTCACAGGATCTTCAACAGACAAAGATTCCACTACTTCTGCTGCCTGCGGACAATTTTTTGATGAAGAATGATCATAAATAAGATCGCACAGTGTGTGCTCATCATCACTTTCACCAGACGATGACTGTAATACATCGTTTTCCCCGACTGATGTATTCACCGCTACAACATGGCGATTTACTTTGTTTTTGATGTCACGATACTTTTTCCAATAGGATACTGGCTTAAAACTAGCCATTACAAAGGCAATGATCAACACAAGAATGTACGACACGAAACACAAATGGCAAAAAATACGGAAAATACTGCAAAAATTTATTGCTCTGAAAACCTGCCTTATGTACATATTAGATATATCAACTGTAACATGTAAATATTCTGATCATGCATGTTGATGACTTAAGTTTTATTCGGACAGTAGATCTAGATATTGGACACACACGGAGACAAGAATAATTAAGGCATTTTCTGCATTTTGAACTATTATCATGTGATTATACTGGTTTCATGAATTCTTTTCCCCAACGACCATTTGATCCAGAATGAAAAAGCTACGATTTGGTCAATATGAATCTATACAAGAGAATTTAGGCTTCAGTTATAAAAATATCTGAAACGGCCGTAGAATGTTTCCTCGCGAAAACCGATGACAACATTTCTTAAATTCAATCTTATCCCTTACGATTACTCATTATGAATATTAATGAAACACGGGCAAAACGACACTAAACGATAACAGATATTTACCCAGGTGCGTACGAATTTTTTAATATACAGAGAAATTGCTATTGAATTGAAATACTTTTCAGAAATAGAAACGTTGAACAAATCATTTCCAGCGTCTTGGAGTTCGTTTCGGCGCCAATATTTGGAGAAGAGCGCATGCGTACAGATCAATTCTTATTCTCGCGAGAATATGTTTTTCTTTCTGAAAAAATAAAATGTGCAAATAATTGCAACTAAAGGATACTTTTCATATGTAAATTGTAATAAAGATAATCTTAAAATATTATCAATGAAACTGAAACCCAACGTAAATATTTATGCAATGGTAGATAATCGAATGTGGTTAACAACTTAGGTTAGATAACTCGAGCGCTATACGAGAGCAAATCGCAGTGGCGGGCCGCTAACGGCCCGCTAGATAAAATGAAATACACCGAAAATTTAATCGAGAAGCTTTTAAATCTATATTTGAATAAATAATTGTTTAAAATTATTAAACTGAATCAATAGGTGTTAGTAATTTAAGTTTTGGTGGGAATCAATTTACGACGGCTCGCGAGCGGGCCGCCAGTGGGCCGCTATGCCTCTTTGCCGCCTTCTTGCCGTCAACGGGCCGCTATATGCATGCTGACTGGGTTGCTAGTATGAGCGTGTTAAATTCGGTCTTATCTTGCATTCCTTGCAGTACATATGCAGACAGTGTTACAATCCGTGTTTATCTCATCA
>JBEVXT010000073.1:0-4806 GCA_040505955.1 Sedimenticola sp.
TCAGGTAACAGCCAGTGCTCTGTTTTATTCATTCGCATCAATTCACAAGATCAGGTAACAGCCAGTGCTCTGTTTTATTCATTCGCATCAATTCACAAGATAGAGTGTAACAACACCCAGCACCATGCTCACCAACCCGCCAATACGCAGGCTGTGATCATCCATCTGAGCCGCAGCCAGCATCATTTTCCGCAGGGCTGCAGGGTTGATAAAGGGCAGTAAGCCCTCGATCACCATCAGTAGAGCAAGCGCGATCAGTAGTTCGTGCCACATAATCCTAGGATAATCCTGTCCAAAAAAAAGCCGGGAAGACTACCCAGCGTATTGACCTAAGCCTCTGAGGACAGACGGGTGATTGTCCCATCCCCCCTATTGATTGTCTATTAAAGTGCCGTCGTCGAGTGCTGAAAAGCAGGAGCCTGCTCCTGCTTCTCAGCGCCATCCGGGCATGGCTGACTACTGTCCCTGCTCCTTAAAATACTGGAAGAATTCAGAATTTGGATCCAGCACCATTATGTCGCCCCCCTGTCTGAAGACCTTTTTGTAGGCGCTCAGACTACGGTAGAAAGCATAGAACTCAGGATCTCTATTGTATGCGTTAGCGTAGACCTCGGTGGATATGGCATCTCCCTCACCTCGCAACTCCTCCGCTGTCTTATAGGCCTCGGCGAGAATCACGATGCGCTGCCGATCCGCATCAGCACGAATTTTTTCTGCAATCTCAGAACCTTGGGCACGCAACTCCGATGCCACCCGCTCTCGCTCGGCACGCATACGATCATAAACCGAGCCGCTCACCTCTTCGGGCAGATCGATCTTCTTTACCCGCACATCGAGGATCTCAACACCCAGTTCACCCGCCTTCTCATCCGAATCCTTGGTTAGCAGAGCCATGATCTCGGCGCGCTCCCCGGAGACCACCTCCTGGATGGTACGTTTACCAAACTCATCACGCAGACTGGTATTGATACGCTCAGAGAGGAGCCTGCCGGTAGTGCTTGGATTACCGCCGGTGGAACGATAGTACTGAGCCACATCGGCAATACGCCACTTGGCAAAGGAGTCAACAATCACATCCTTCTTTTCGATCGTCAGGAAACGCTCGGGCCGGGTATCAAGGGTCTGGATACGGGCGTCGAACTTCTTCACATCGTGAATGATTGGCACTCTCCAGTGCAGACCCGGGGCATAGTCAGCATCGACAATTTCACCCAATCTGAGCTTCAGCGCCAGTTCCCACTGATTGACGATAAACAGCGAAGAGAGGCCTAAGGCGGCCACCAGGACAATAATGATCCCAGCTAAGGTACTTTTTCCACTCATCAGCGAACCCTCCTGCTACGGTTGACGTCTATATCGGGGTTGGGCGTTCTTCGCTCCGATCCAGTGGTGTTGATGGTTGTTACACTGCTGCTTGTGGTTTCACGTTTACTGTTCCCCTGGATGAGCTTATCCAGCGGCAGATAGATCAGACTGTTACCACTCTTCACATCCATAATCACCTTGTTGGTGTTCGCCATCACCTCTTCCAGAGTGTCCAGATAGAGGCGTTTGCGCGTCACTTCCGGCGCTTTCTCATACTCAGCCAATACCGCCTTGAAACGGGATGCCTCACCTTGAGCCTCGGCAATTACCTTTTCGCGATAAGCGTTGGCATCGGCAAGACGCCGGGAGGCGCCACCACGTGCCTTTGGCACCACATCATTGGAGTAGGCTTCCGCCTGATTTTCCCTGCGCTCTTTATCTTCACGCGCCTTGATGGCGTCGTCGAATGCGCTCTTTACCTGCTCGGGCGGCTTTGCCGGCTGGGTGTTGACGCTGGTCACTTCCAGACCGGTACGGTAGCTGTTAAGCAACTCCTGAATACGCCGTTTGATATCACTGGCGATAGAGCCGCGTCCCTCGGTAAGAATGAAGTCGAGATTTGATTTACCGATGGTCTGCCGCACCGCCGTCTCGGTGGCGTCACGGATCGTCTTGTCGGGAGATTGATCCTGGAACAGGTAATCGGCCGCATCCAGGATGCGCGACTGTACGGTGAGTTCAATATCAACAATATTCTCATCCTTGGTCAGCATCGCCGCCTTGTGGCGGAAAGATGAGATCTGGTCAACGTTGACCTTGAGAACCTCTTCGACAAAAGGAATGAGAAAATGGGGGCCCGGTTCGGTCACCGCCTGATAGGCGCCAAAGCGCAGCAGCACGCCGCGCTCCGCCGGTGCCACCGTGTAGAAGCTCTTGAATGCCAGAAGCAGCAAAACAGCGACCGCAACCAGCAGCAGAATTGCTTTCATGCCCCCCGGTGTGGGTGCCGCAATGGGGCCTCCCCCACCACCACCTTTGCCGCCGAAGATGCCACCAAGCTTCTCCTGCATTTTTTTTACCACTTCATCGAGATCAGGTGGCCCTTGATCGCCGCCCTTTCCACTCCAGGGATCCTTATTATCCCCACCCGGTTCATTCCAGGCCATCGAACACTCCAAATTTCATTAATAGTTAGTCTGTTAAGCTGACTGACACCTCTTATGAAGTATCCGACAACTGTGGATTCTATTACTTTACCTATCGCTCAAGCTAGTACTTCCAGCATTTTTTCCTTCCGGGCCAACTGCTGGTAAATTTTCTTCGGCAGCGCTATCTCCAACTCCCAACCTCCTGTGTCGTTAGCCTGCTCGGAAATAACCCCGCCGAGTTCAAACAGTCGCGCCCGCAGTCGCCCATCAGTGGGCTGTAACTGTAATATTTTGTGAACCTGCTCCTGATGGAAGAATTCCGCCAGCACCTCCAGCAGCAGTTCGCTGCCTGCGCCGCTGTGGGCGGAGAGCCAGATCCGTTGAACCCGCCCATCTTCTCCCCGCTCGACCCTGGGCTCCAGATTCTCATCAAGGTCAATCTTGTTATAGACCTCGATCTGAGGAATCTCGTCGGCGCCAATCTGCTTCAGAACACTATTGACCTCGGTAATACAGACCGCCCGCTGTGGACTAACGGAATCTATTACATGCAGTAGCAGCGTCGCCTCGGAGGTCTCCTGCAGCGTCGACTTGAACGCAGCCACCAGTTCATGGGGGAGATGGGAGATAAAACCGACCGTATCAGCTAGCACCATAGCACTTTCACAACCCAATTCAACCCGTCTCAGGGTAGGATCCAGGGTGGCAAACAGCTGATCCTCAGTGTATACACCCGCATCGGTTAGATGGTTGAATAGTGTTGATTTTCCGGCGTTGGTATAACCCACCAGCGAAACAGTCGGAATCTCCGCTTTGCCTCGGGCTCTTCTTCCCTGGTCTCTCTGTCCCTCAACTTTTTTCAGCCTGCGCCGAATCTGTGCAATGCGGTTATTCAGCAGCCGCCTATCGCTTTCAAGCTGGGTCTCGCCCGGACCGCGCAGGCCGATACCGCCTTTCTGCCGCTCCAAATGAGTCCAGCCGCGTACCAGACGGGTGGAGAGGTGGCGCAATTGGGCAAGTTCCACCTGCAGTTTGCCCTCAAAAGAGCGGGCGCGCTGGGCAAATATATCGAGAATCAGACCGGTACGGTCAACCACGCGGCACTGAAATTCACGCTCCAGGTTTCGCTCCTGGCTCGGCGACAGTTCGTGGCTGAAAATCACCAGCTCTGCTTCCTCAGCGAGAATGGTCTGCCGCACTTCCTCTGCTTTTCCACTTCCGATATAAAGACGGGCATCAGGAGCTTTGCGACTGCCGGTGATCAACGCCACAGGTAGGGCACCGGCGGAGATTGCCAGATCATCAAATTCGCCAAGCTCTTCCGGGGCGGATTTGCCACCAAGATCCAGGTGCACCAAAACAGCTCTCTCGCCAACCTTTGGACGTTCAAACATCTAAGGGCATCCAGGGCTTGAAGCGATAATAAAACAACTCACGCAACAGCAGTGCCTAATCCAAAATAACTACAGGTGGTCAATAGTTGCCGGGCTCCGACTCCGATTCTGGAGTGTTCTCCGGATTCAACTGAAGCTTGACGTTGCGTGCAGGCACCACGGTCGATATCGCGTGCTTGTATACCATCTGGCTAACGGTGTTTTTCAGCAACACCACGAATTGGTCAAATGATTCGATCTGACCCTGTAATTTGATTCCGTTCACTAAAAAGATCGAGACCGGGACACGCTCTTTACGTAAAGCGTTGAGGAAAGGGTCTTGTAAGCTCTGCCCTTTGGACATCTGAATTCTCCTTGTTTTTTCCAGTATTTTCAGATTGGTGGATGCCGGAACAAAAAAAGTTATCCGGGTAAAAAAACTACTAAACAGGTGGAGTATAGTAGAATAAGTCGATAGTTGTTCAGGTGAGGCTTTGGCCAATGATTTTCAAGGCCTGATTGGTAATATTGTCTGAATTTTCATCCAACCAATGTACACCGGGGTCTGACCTGAGCCAGGTAAGCTGGCGTTTCGCCAACTGCCGGGTGGCAATAACGCCTCTCTCTTTCATTGTCTCCCAATCCCATTCACCAAGCAGGTATTTCAGCATCTGCCGATAACCCACCGAACGCATTGAAGGCAGTTCCGGAGTGAGATCCCCTCGCTGCAGCAGCCGCCGCACCTCCTCTTCGAAGCCCTGCGTCAACATCATCTCAAAACGCTCGGCTATCCGTTTATGCAACTGAGCCCTCTCATTAGGCACCCGCGCCAGTTTAATCAGGCGGTAAGGCACCGGCTCGCCTACCGACTCACCCTGCATATCGGTAAGGGATCGCCCAGTTAACTCATAAACTTCCAGAGCCCGCTGGATGCGTTGGGGATCATTGGGGTGTATACGCGCCGCCGCCACCGGATCAAT